>JANNKI010000088.1:0-21226 GCA_031396225.1 bacterium
TGATCTTCGCCGGCATGGGTGCGCTGATCATGGCGCTGTCCGTGCCCTTGATGCTCCGGCGGGTGCCGCCCAACGGCGTCTATGGCCTCCGCGTTTCCTCGACCCTCCAGGACGAGGGGGTCTGGTACGACGCCAACGCCGCCTCGGGTCGCGACCTGTTCGCGTTCGGCGCGCTCCTGGTGCTGCTCGCGTTCGTCCCACGGGCGTTCGGCATCGGCAGTCCGGTGCTCGAGATCACCTGGGCCGTGGCGACCGTCGTGGGCGCACTGGTGGTGGCCGGGGTGGGTTGGTTGCGAGCGATCCGGATGATGCGCGAGCGCCGGCAGGAGCAGAGGCCGTGACCGCGAGCGTCGCACTCGCACGCGGACGCACCGCTGGCGTGATCCGCGTGCTCGCTGCCGCGGGCCGATACGCTTGGGCCGCACCCGCCAGCGCGGTCGGCCTTGCGCTCTCGGTGCTGGGTTGCGTCTTCGGCGCACGCGCGCGTGTAACGCATGGCGTCGTGGAGGTCGCCGGAGGCCTGCTGGCGAGGCTCGCGGAGCGTACGCCCGGGCTCCACCAGTTCGAGGCGATCACGCTGGGCCACGTCGTGCTCGGACACACGCACGACCTCCTCGCCAGGCATCGCGCGCACGAACACGTGCACGTTCGCCAGTTCGAGCGTTGGGGCGTGCTCCTGTTCGTGGCCTACCCGGCGTGCAGCGCGTACCAGTGGACAAGGGGCCGGCGTCCCTACTGGGACAACCCATTCGAGTGCGAGGCGCGCGAGGGGGAGTCGAAGGCACACTGAACTCGCGGCTCGCTCTACGGCGGGCTACCGCACCACCTCGAACGTCCCCGCCAGCACGCCGAAGGCCTTCATGTAGTCGGCCGCCTTCACGAGGAGATAGTCCGTATCGTAGGTGCTGACCACGAACACGGGGATGCCGGCGGCCGCGAGCGGAGAGGTGAGGCCGCTCACCACGCCCGTCAGGCCGAACGGGAGCGGGCCCACCACTTCGAACGCACGCCAGTCGCGCTCGACGTGCTCGCTCACCGACGGCGGCAGATCGTCCTCGGCGCACACCACCGACAGCTCGTGAGGTGTGCGCGTGATCGAGTAGAACTCCGCCTCGCCGTGGAGCACCCAGGCGGGGAGCGCGGAGTCGGCGGGGAATCGGCACACCGCCAGTTGCCAGCCGGTCTCGCGCAGCTGGAGCCGCGGAGCCGTCATGGGAACGTGGTCTCGCCCTCATCGTCCATCAAGATGATGGCCGAGCACGGACAGGACTCGGCGGCCTCGAGGAGCTTCTCCGGGGTCTCCGACTCCGGATCGAGGACGGTCGCCTTGTTCTTGCTGTCCATGCCAAATGCGCCAGGCGCGATTTCGCGACACTGGCCATGGCCACAGCATTCTTTATGGAGGATGCGAATCTGCATGAGCGCTCCGGATAGAGTGTCATGGTGGCCGAAGCAGCGGCGTCATTCAAGCGCTGGGCGCGCGGAGAGTGCGTGAATCGCGGCTCGCAATTGACCGCATGGGACGCGAGATGGTTGTCGGCCGCGGTGGTCGCGTTCTAGAGTCCGGCATTCGTCACGGCACTCCCACCCCTCGCGAGACCACTCATGGACTCTCTGGACCGCTACCTCGAAGAACATCGTGGCCGCTTCCTCGAGAACCTGAAAGCCGCCCTGCGGATTCCCAGTGTGAGCGCACAGCCGCGGCACAAGGACGACGTTCGGCGATGCGCCGAACACATCGTCGCGCACCTCAGATCCATCGGCATGACGCGCGCCGAGGTGGTGGTGACGCCCGGGCACCCCGTGGTGTACGCCGAGTGGCTCGGCGCACCCGGCAAGCCCACGGCGCTTCTCTACGGGCACTACGACATGCAACCGCCCGAACCACTGGAGCTGTGGAAGACGCCGCCCTTCGAGCCCGTGGAGCGCGACGGCAAGCTCTACGCGCGCGGCGCATGCGACGACAAGGGCCAGGTGTACATGCACCTCTCCGCGATCGAGGCGCATCTCGCGGTGCACAAGAAGCTGCCCATCAACCTGAAGCTGGTGATCGAGGGCGAGGAGGAAGCTGGCAGCGAGAGCCTGGAGGGGTTCCTGACGTCGCGGCGCAAGGAACTCGACGCCGACCTGATCGTGGTGAGCGACACCAGCATGCTCTCGCCCGACCAGCCCGCGCTCACGTACGCGCTGCGTGGCATCCTCTATACGCAGATCGAGGTGGTGGGCCCCGCGCGCGACCTGCACTCTGGCGAATTCGGCGGCTCGGTCATGAATCCGGCCAACGCGCTGGCCGGCATCATCGCGGCGCTCAAGGACGCGGGCGGACGCATCACCGTGCCAGGTTTCTATGACAAGGTGCGCGAACTCACAGCCATCGAACGTGAAGCATTTGCCGCGGTGCCGTTCGACGAGCCCGGTTTCATCGCCGAATCGGGCGCGCCCATGGCGTGGGGCGAACAGGGCAGGAGCACGCTCGAGCGCCTGTGGTCGCGCCCGACGCTGGACGTGAACGGCATGTGGAGCGGGTACACCGGGGAGGGCAGCAAGACCGTGCTGCCGAGCTTCGCCGCCGCCAAGGTGAGCATGCGGCTAGTGCCCGACCAGAGCGCGAAGGCACTGTTCAAGGCGTTCGAGGCGCACGTGATGTCGCTGGCGCCCGCGGCCGTGAAGGTGGTGGTCAAGAACCTGCACGGCGCGGAGCCGTGGATCACGTCACCCGATCACCCCATACTCCAGGCCGCCATCCGCGCGCTCGGCCGCGCGTGGACCAAGAAACCGGTGCTGATCCGCGAGGGCGGGTCCATTCCCGTGATGGCGACGTTTCAGCACACGCACAACCTGCCGTGCATCATGATGGGCTTCGGACTGCACGACGATCAGGTGCACGCGCCGAACGAGAAGTTCTCGTTGACGAGCTTCCACGGCGGGACGCGAAGCTGTGCGTACCTGTACGAGGAGCTGGCCAAGGGAATCTGAGCCGGAGTCTTCAGGGGGTCCCGGCGCCATACACGTCCGGGGCCCACTTCCCCATCCACCGATCCGGCGCCGCCAACCGCGTGAAGCCCATGCGCTGGTGAAGCGCGTGCACATCCCGCGTGATCTGCATCCAACTCCGAAGGCCCTGCAGCTCCGGGTGCGCCAGCATGCACTCAGTTGCTCCGGTAGTTCCCGAACTTGAGCTCGACGCCGAAGTCGTGCCCCTTGAGCAGCGTGATCGCGCCCTGGAGTTCGTCCTTGTCGGGGCCCGAGATGCGCACGGTCTCGGCGTTGATGGAGGCCTGCACCCGCCTGAGCTTGGCGTCCTTCAGGTAGCGCACGACTTCCTTGGCCTGCTCGCTCGTGAGGCCGTCCTGGATCTCCACCACCTGGCGCGTTGACGATCCGGCGGCCGATTCGATCTTGCCGGGCTTCAGGTTCTTCAGGGGCACCTTGCGCTTCACCATCTTGGACTGGAGCACGTCCCACACGGCGGCCAGGCGGTTCTCGTCGGGCGCGGTGAGCGTGATGGTCTTGGCCTTCATATCGAGTTCCAGCCCGACGTTTAGACCCTTGAAATCGTAGCGTTGCGTGATCTCCTTGGTGGCCTGGTCCACGGCATTCTGGACCTCCATCATGTCCACCCCGGTGGTCACGTCGAATGAGTTGTTGGCTGCCACAGGTGTTCCTCCTTCTTATGAAGAGCGCCGGCGTCGCGCCGGGCGTTTGGTCGTGGAGTCCGCGCGTCGCCGGCCGCGAGTCGCCATGGCGCTCGTCCGCGCGGTCAGTTCGCGCGCGGCGCCGCCGGCCGAGCCACTCAGCACCTCGTCGCGCAGTGCCGCGATCGCCTGCCGCTGCGTGGACCACAGCACGCGTCGCCTCGCCTCGGCGAGGGTGACGAAGGCGTACCGGTCGTGCTCATCGGAGAGCCGAACCGGATCGGTCCACGCCACCTCGGCGGCGAACACCGGGACCACACGGATCTGGTCGTTGGCGGGGTCATAGAACGTGGCGAGATGCTCGAGCGCCCACCAGCGCAGTGGCGTAAGTCCTGTTTCCTCAAGCACTTCGCGTGTCGCGGCAGCCATCGCCGACTCACCGCGCTCGATGCCGCCCGTGGTCGGCTGCCAGACGCCAGCCAGCGAACGCTGGGGTGAACGGCGCAAAAGCAAGAGTTCCAATCGCTTACCGCGTCGCCGGAAGACGTGGACCTCGACCTGGGTGCACGAGATGGGGATCACGCGCGGCAACATAGCTTCCCGGCCCGAACCGGGGCAAGGGATGCGCGCCTGGGCCGTGCCCCTGGGACCCCTGTCCGCCTTGACCCGGATGGAGCCTTCGTCTAGGGTGCTGCCGCCCTCGTCAGCCGTTGAAAACAATACGGTTGGCTCAGGGTTTGTGAAAACTTTCACTCACGAGGTCAGCCACATGGAACCTCCGCAGAAGAAGCGCCCGGACGACGCGGCGATGCGGAGTGCGGCGATGCTGCTCGCGATCCCCACCCTGCTCATCATCTCGCCGCTCGTGGGTTTCTTCCTGGGGGACCTCGGAGACAAGCGGTTTCACACGTCGCCCTGGCTGTCGCTCTCGGGACTCGTCCTGGGGTTCGTGGCGGCGGGGCGCGAGGTCTGGATCATCTACCGCCGTTATCTCGATACACAGGAGCGCTGAGGCCGCAGCCGCCCCTCGGGTGGCGCGCCCGGCGATGAACATGGGTCTCGAATTCCTCGCGCGTGTGCGCAACACCTCCACCTGGCTGGGCGGCGTCATGGCGCTCATGGCGGCCACCTACGTGAGCCCGCTGGGCGGGCTGGCGTTTGGTGTGGGCGTGCTGTGGTCGCTCGTGAACCTGCAGCTGCTCGAGCGAATCGTGGTGTCGCTGTTCGGCCCCGAGCGCACAACGCATGCGGGCACGCGACGCCTGGGCCTCGCCTTGCTCGGCATGCTATTCCTGTTCGCCGCGGGTGCGGTCTTGCTGTCGCTGCTCTCGCCCATGGGACTGGTGCTCGGGTTCATGTTGCCACTGGGCGTGATCGTCATGAAGGCGGCCACGCAGTTGCTGCTCGCGTCGAGCGCGTGGCGCGGCATCGTCAACCACCGCTATCGCGCCATGTTCGCGGCACTCGCGCTCGCCACGGTGACGTGGTTCGCGCTCGGAGCGCTCACGAACGCGGGTAGCCAGCCGGCCGAGCACGCCGCGCCGGCCCCAGCCCAGGGCGCCCAGCACGCCGCGCCGGCAACGGGCGAGCATGCCGCAACCGCCGAGCCTGGCGAGGCGCCTGCCAATGCCGGGCACGCCGGCGGCGGCGGCACGCAAGGCTTCACGAACATCATCGCGCTCATCGCCGGGGCCAATCACGGCGCTCCGTGGGCCGCGTTCCTCGAGCACTACGAGATCCTCGTGTTCTCCATCTTCATCGCGCTGCTGCTTCTGCTGATCGCGTTCCTCGCCAGCCGCAATCCGAAGATGGTGCCGACCGGGCTCCAGAACGGCGTCGAGATGGTGGTCGAGGGGCTCACCGACTTCATCGTCGGCATCCTCGGCCCCAAGCACGGACCGCGCTTCGTGCCGTTCCTGGGCACGCTGTTCCTCTACATCCTCGCCATGAACCTGTTCGGCCTGATCCCGTTCATGCATTCGCCCACGGCCAGCCTCAACGTCACGGTCGCGCTGGCGCTCACGGTGTTCGTTTACGTGCAGTTCATCGGCTTCAGGGAGCTGGGCCCGCTCGGCTGGGTGGACCACATGCTGGGTTCGCCGCGCGATCTCACCGGGTGGTTGCTCGCGCCGCTCATGCTGCCCATCCACATCCTGGGCGAGCTCGCCAAGCCCATCTCGCTCTCGTGCCGACTGTTCGGCAACATCTTCGGCGAGGACATGCTGCTGGTGGCGTTCGCGTCGCTCGGCGTGACCATGCTGCCATTCCAGCAGCTGCCGTTCGGCATCCCGATGCACGCGCTGTTCTTCCCGCTGGCGCTGCTCGGCAGCGCGCTTCAGGCCATGGTGTTCACCGTTCTCAGTTCGATCTACATCCTCCTCATGCTTCCGCACGAGCATCACGACGAGCGAGGGGCGGAGGCGGCGCCACAACACGCACACTAAGCCCACACAGGAGGTCGTCACATGGATCTGCATGCCGCACTTTCACTCGGTCTTCCCCTCGGCATCGGTATTGCCGCGATCGGCTCGGGCATCGGCCTCGGCTTGATCGGCCAGGGCGCGATGCAGGCGATCGGCCGTCAGCCCGAAGCCACCGCCAAGATCCAGTTGGCCATGATCATCATCGCCGCACTCGCGGAAGCCCTCACGATCTATGCGTTCGTGACGATGTTCCTCCTCAAGGACAAGATCTGAACCGGCCGGCGCTGCCGATGCTTGCGCATTCGGCACGCCGCGGGGAGCACGCATGAACCTGATCGACATCCGCATGGTCGGCACCCAGATCCTCGGCTTCTTGCTCCTGCTCTGGGGCTTGAGCAAGTGGGCCTGGGGACCGCTGACCGCCCAACTCGAGGCGCGCCGGCAGAAGATCGCGGGCGAGTTCTCCGAAGCCGAGCGCCGTCAGAAGGAAGCGGACGCGCTCAAGGCGAAGCTCGAGCAGGACCTGCGCGGCATCGACGCCCAGGCACGCGCCAGGCTGCAGGAGGCCGTGGCCGAGGGGCAGAAGGTGGCCGCCGAGATGCGCGCGCAGGCGCAGCAGGAGGCTCAGGATCGGCTGGCCCGCGCCGAGGACGAGATGATGCGGGAGCGCGAAAAGTCGAAGGAGTTGCTCAAAGAGCAGGTGATCGGGCTGTCGCTGCGGACGGCCGAGAAGATCCTGCGCACCAAGCTCGACGATCCGGCCCACCGCAAGCTGGCCGCGGAGTTCATCGATGAGGTCGGGGCGATCAAGTGAGCAAAGACGCCTCGATCGCCGGCCGGTACGCGCGCGCCCTGCTGCTGCTCACCGAGCGGCAGTCCGCCAGGATGGGTGAACCTTTGCTGGCGCGGCTCGAGCGCACGCTGGAGGAGTTGGACGCGGTCGCGGGTCTCACGGCGCCGGGGAGCCGGCTGGGGGTATTCCTCGCGGATCCTCAGGTGAGTCCCGCGGATCGCCGAAGGGTCCTCGAACAGGGGCTCAAGGGTCGCGCCATGCCCAGCGTGCAGGTGTTTGCCGACCTGCTGCTGCGCAAGAAACGCATCGGCATCACCGCGTCCATCGCGCGAGAGTTCAAGGCCATCGTCGAACGCGCCAAGGGACTCGAGCGGGCCACGGTGGTCAGCGCCGTTCCGCTCAACGCGGCCGAGATCAAGCGGCTGCACGCCGAACTCGAGCGAGTCACCGGAAAGAAGATCGTGCTCGAAACGCAGCTGGACCCCACGGTGCTCGGAGGCGCCTACGTGCGCATCGGCGACCGCGTCGTGGACCGCACCGTGAGCACGTTGCTCGAGTCCATCGCCGACCGGCTCTACGAAGTGAGCGTGTAACCGCACGCCGCAACTCCAACCACACGACGAATCGGGGTTCACACCCATGTCCTTTCGACCGGAAGAAGTGAGCGCCATCCTGGCGCAGGAGCTCGAACGTTACGAGGCCAAGCTCGAGACCAAGAGCGTCGGCAGCGTGCTGTCCGTGGGCGACGGCATCGCGCGACTCTGGGGCCTCGAAGACGCCATGGCGGGCGAGCTGATCAAGTTCCCCGGCGACGTCATGGGCATGGTATTGAACCTGGAAGAAGACAACGTCGGAGCCGTGTTGTTCGGATCCGACAAGGACATCAAGGAAGGCGACCGCGTCGAGCGTACGGGCCGTATCGCGTCGGTGCCCGTGGGCCGCGCGATGATCGGCCGCGTCGTCAATGCCCTGGGCGAGCCCGTCGACGGCAAGGGCCCGATCGGCGCGGACAAATTCCGCAACATCGAGTTCAAGGCCCCAGGCGTCATCGACCGCCAGCCGGTCGTGGAACCGCTGCAAACGGGCATCAAGGCCATCGACGCCATGATCCCCATCGGGCGTGGCCAGCGCGAGCTCATCATCGGCGATCGCCAGACGGGCAAGACCACCATCGCCATCGATACGATCATCAACCAGAAGGGCACGGGCGTCATCTGCGTGTACGTGGCCATCGGGCAGAAGGAGTCCACGGTCGCCAACGTGGTCGGCACGCTCGAGAAGTACGGTGCGATGGAGTATACGATCGTGGTGACCGCATCGGCCTCCGAGCCCGCGCCGCTCCAGTACATCGCGCCCTACTCGGGCGTCACGATGGGAGAGGAGTTCACGTACAACGGCGGCCACGTGCTGTGCGTCTACGACGACCTGTCCAAGCATGCCACGGCTTACCGGCAGCTGGCGCTTCTGCTGCGCCGCCCGCCGGGCCGCGAGGCCTACCCGGGCGACGTGTTCTACCTTCACTCGCGCCTGCTCGAGCGCGCCTGCAAGCTGTCGAACGAGAAAGGCGCCGGCTCGCTGACGGCATTGCCGTTCATCGAGACGCAGGCCGGCGACGTGTCGGCGTACATCCCGACCAACGTGATCTCGATCACGGACGGCCAGATCTTCCTCGAAGGCGACCTGTTCTACTCCGGCGTGCGCCCGGCCATCAACGTGGGTATCTCGGTGTCGCGCGTGGGCGGCAACGCCCAGATCAAGGCCATGCGCCAGGTGGCGGGCCGACTGCGGCTGGACCTGGCGCAGTACCGCGCGCTGGCCGCGTTCGCCCAGTTCGGCTCGGACCTCGACAAGAGCACGCAGGCGCAGCTGACGCGCGGCGAGCGCATGGTCGAGTTGCTGAAGCAGGGCCAGTTCATGCCCATGGCGGTGGAGCAGCAGGTCATCTCGCTCTGGGCGGGTGCCAACGGCTACCTGGACGACATCCCCGTGGCGGCCGTGCGCAAGTTCGAGATCGAGTGGCTGGAGTTCGTGGCGCAGCAGTACGCCGCGGTGGCGCACAACATCCACACCGCCAAGGTCATCTCGCCCGAGGACGACAAGCGCATGCACGAAGCGGCCAAGGCGTTCAAGGCCCAGTTCAAGGCATAAGGCCCAATGGCGTCCCCTAAAGACCTGCGGCGGCGCATCCGCGCCACCAAGAGCATGCAGCAGATCTTCAAGGCCATGGAGATGGTGGCCGCGGCGAAGCTGCGCCGTGCGCAGCTGCGCGCGCAGGCCGCCAGCCCTTACGCCACGAAGATCTCGGCCATGCTCGCGAACCTGTCGGGTGCGGCGGCCGAGCTCGAGCATCCGCTGTTCAAGGCGCGCGAGGTCAAGGTCACCGCGCTCGTGCTGATCACCGCGGACCGCGGTTTCGCGGGTGCGTACAATACCGCCTTGCTGCGCGTGGCCGAGCAGCGGCTCAAGCATGCCGCGCCAGGCTCCGTGCAGTGCGTGGTGGTGGGTCGAAAGGGCCGGGACTTCCTGCGGCGCCGGGGCTATCCGGTGCTGGCCGCGCACACGGAACTGCCGGCCGAGGCGAGCCTCGAGCTGGCGCGTCAGATCACGAACGACTTGACTGAACGCTTCATCCGCGGCGAGGTGGACCGCGTCGAGATCCTGTTCACGCACTTCGTCAACGCGATCGTGCGCAGGGTGCTCACCGAGACGTTCCTGCCCATCGGCATCGGCACCACGGAGCAGCCGGCGGGCGGCGGCACGGCCATCTTCGAGCCGAACGCCGAGAGCATCTTCGCCGAACTGCTGCCGCGCTATGCCACGGCCAAGCTGTACGCCTCGCTCGCGGACTCGCTGGCGAGCGAACACTCGGCGCGCATGGTGGCGATGGGTTCCGCCCGCAAGAACGCGGGCGAGCTGGTGGATTCGCTCACGCTGACCCGCAACCGGCTCCGGCAGGCGGCGATCACGCGCGAGATCTCGGAACTGGTGGGCGGCGCAGAGGCGCTGAATTAGGCAGACGGCGCCGGCGGCGGAAAGTCCCGCGCACCGGCTGATCCGAACGAGGAGCAACTCATGAATGTAGGCAAAGTCGTGCAGGTGATCGGCCCCACGGTGGACGTGGCGTTCGATCCCGACAAGCTGCCCAGGATCTACAACGCGATCATCATCGAGGACGTCGAGCGCGGCATCAAGCTCACGGTGGAAGTCGCGCTGCACGTGGGGGACAACGTCGTCCGCTGCATCGCCATGGACTCCACCGACGGCCTCGTGCGCGGCATGAAGGCCACCGACACGGGCGATCCGATCATGGTGCCGGTGGGCGACGTGGGCCTCGGTCGGATCTTCAACCTGACGGGTGACCCGATCGACGGCAAGGGCCCGGTGAACGCGAAACTGCACTACCCCATCCACCGCGCGTCGCCGACGTTCGCGGAGCAGCAGACCGAGAAGCAGTTGTTCGAGACCGGCATCAAGGTCGTTGATCTTCTGGCGCCTTACCAGCGCGGCGGCAAGGTCGGCCTGTTCGGCGGCGCCGGCGTGGGCAAGACCGTCCTGATCCAGGAGCTCATCCGCAACATCGCCACCCAGCACGGCGGTTTCTCCGTGTTCGCCGGCGTGGGCGAGCGAACGCGTGAGGGCAACGACCTCTACCGCGAGATGACCGAGTCGGGCGTCATCGCGAAGACGGTGATGGTGTTCGGCCAGATGAACGAACCGCCGGGCGCCCGCCTGCGCGTGGGCCTTACCGGCGTCACCATGGCCGAGTACTTCCGCGACGAAGAGGGCAAGGACGTGCTGTTCTTCGTGGACAACATCTTCCGCTTCACCCAGGCGGGCTCCGAGGTGTCGGCGCTGCTGGGCCGCATGCCGAGTGCGGTGGGCTACCAGCCGACGCTCTCGACCGAGATGGGCGCGCTCCAGGAGCGCATCACCACCACCACGAAGGGCTCGATCACGTCGGTGCAGGCCATCTACGTGCCCGCCGACGACCTGACCGACCCCGCGCCGGCCACGGCGTTCTCGCATCTGGACGCCACCACGGTGCTCGAGCGCTCCATCGCCGAGCTGGGCATCTACCCCGCCGTGGACCCGCTCGCCTCGACCAGCCGCATCCTCGATCCGGCCATCGTGGGCGAGGAGCACTACAAGGTGGCGCGCGACGTGCAGCGCATCCTCCAGCGCTACAAGGACCTCCAGGACATCATCGCCATCCTGGGCATGGACGAGCTCTCCGAGGACGACAAGGTCACGGTGGCGCGCGCGCGCCGGATCCAGCAGTTCCTGTCGCAGCCGTTCTTCGTGGCCGAGGCGTTCACTGGGACTCCGGGCAAGTACGTGAAGCTCAAGGACACGGTGCAGGGCTTCAAGCGCATCGTGAACGGCGAGCTGGACGAGCTGCCGGAGCAGGCGTTCTACATGCGCGGCGGCATCGAGGAAGCCGTCGAGGCCGCCGAGAAGATGAAGGCGGGGGTCTGACGTTGGCGACCCTGTTCAAGCTGAGCATCCTGACGCCGGAGAAGTCCGTGTTCGAGGGCGAGGTGCAGTACGTCGAGGCCCCCGGCACCGAGGGCTACTTCGGCGTGCTCGCGCACCACGCGGCACTGGTGACCGCGCTGGCGAGCGGCACGCTGACCGTGCGCGGAGCCACCGGCGCGGTGGAGCGCTGGCAGGTGGCGGGCGGATTCTTCGAGGTGTCGAACAACGTCGCCACGGTATTGGCCGACTCGGTGAGCGCCGACAGGAGCTGAAGCACCACGCGTGTACCGCGCGGCAGGGGTCGGACTCAGGCCCTGGCCCGCGCGAACGAGCCGCCCGGAGGCAGGATGCCACCGGGCGGTTTCGGCTGTCAGGGGCTCGCCCGAGCCCCGCCGAGCTGCGCGACGGGCAAGACCTTGGGCCGACTCCAGTTAGCGCCCTCGCCCGGGCGCGGCGCCCATCCCCAGTCAAGCCCTGCTCAAGCCGACCCTGGATGCTGCCATCGCGACGGGGACACCCTGCGCCGCCGCGATTCCGTTCGCCCAGCATCCCTAAGGAGGTCACGCCGATGAATCCCCTGGTACCCAGCCGCATTCGGCAGGTCGCGACCGCGACGACGCTCCTGCTCGTGCTCTGCAGCATCGTCGCGCCACGCGCCGCCCACGCATTCGTGGACCAGAACGCCAATCGGCTCGACGACCGCATCGAAGCCGTGCACCTCAACGGTTGGAACGCGGCCTTCGTGGACAACGATCCCTCGAAGCGCATGAGGATCGGCGTCGAGAACCCCACCGACGTCGTGTTCGCGATCTACGTGGGTTACGACCACAAGCCAGGCTCCGCCGACGAGTCCCTGCTCGCGGCCACCGGCGTATCGATGGTCTGGCCCTTCCGGTACATCGACTTTATCGAGTCGCGCGCGTCGTGGGTGCAGATCCAGGCCATTCTCGCGCTGCCGGGCGTCACGATGGTCGAAGCGATCGCCGTGGAGTACGCGAGCAACCACTACGGCTCGCGGGTCGTTCGTTCGAAGGACTCGCGCGGGCTGGCCGCGGCCGAGAACTACGCGCTCTTCCCCAGCGCACGCGGCAACCTCGGAATCGACGGCACCGGTGTCGTGATCGCGATCCTGGACACCGGGGTCAACGACGACGCGGACCTGGTGAACCCCGGCTTCCCGGGCCACGAGAGTCTTTACGGCAAGTTCCTCGGGGGAGGCGAGTTCTGGTGTGGGCAGCCGGCCTGCGTGACCGCCATCAACGCCAGCACCAATCCGCAGGACCACGGCGCAGAGGCCTCGAGCTATCACGGGACGCACGTCGCAGGCACCGCCATGGGCACCGGCGGGCCCGGCGGCTTCTTCGCGGGCGTCGCACCCGGGGCACGGCTGGTGGACTGCAAGGTGCTCTCCGACGCCGGAGCGAGCGTGGGCGGCAGCAACCGCGGCATCGAGTGGGTGATCGCCAACCGCCGCACCCTGTGGGCCGGGCTCGCCCCGGGAAGCACCTGGCAGGGCATCGACGTGGTGAGCATGTCGCTCGGTGACCCGACCTCGTGCGCCGGCGGTAGTGGCACCAACACCGGCGCGAGCTCCACCTACATCAACGTGGCGGTGGACTCCGGCCTGGTGGTCTGCATCGCCACCGGCAATGAGAGCGCCACCGGGTGCATCTCCTCGCCGGCGTCGGCCGACAAGTCCATCGCCGTGGGCGCCTCGGCCCACTACCGTACGCTCAGCCGCTCGGACGACAAGGTCACCGGGTTCTCGAACGAGGGCCCGCGCGACGACGATGGCGACGGCGACCACTTCGACGAATACAAGCCGAGCGTGGTCGCTCCCGGGGCCGGGATCATCTCGGCCTTCGGCGATCCGACCACCGATGGCAGCGACTACCAGCAGCTCAGCGGCACCAGCATGGCGTGTCCCCATGCGGCCGGCTGCGCGGCGCTGGTGTTGCAAGCCAACCCTTCCCTGACCCCGCTCCAGGTGCGCTCCATCCTCCAGAACACCGCCGACCACAATGTGCCGACCGAGAAGGCCGCCGGGGATCGCGGGCAGGACCCCTACGGCATCGATCCCAACTACGACCCGAGCTGCGGCTATGGCGAGGTGGACGTCTTCGCCGCGTGCCTCGAGGCCATGAACAGCACCTCGGGCGTTCAGGTCGTCCAGGTCAAGGGCACCGCCGTACCGGGCTCCGGGCGCATCGACTTCCTTTGGGTGACGCAGCGCGAGTACCCGTTCCTCGGCTTCAATGTGTTTCGCGCGCCGGATGCCGGGAACACGCCCGGCGCGTTCGTCCAGCTCAACGGCGGACTCATCGCCCCAATCGGAGATCCCGACATCCAGGGCGACGACAATCGCCAGGCCTACCTGTACCAGGACACCGATCCGTCGCTGACGGTGGGCCAGCAGTACTGGTACAAGGTGGAGTGGGTGGACCTGTCCAGCGTCGCGCACGGGCAGCCGCCCGTACCGGTTGCCTACGGAACGCTGGCGCGGGTCGCGACCGCCTTCTACCAGATCATCCACAACGCCGTGGACAACGACCTGCTCATCCGCGTGGGGGCGAGCCTCGACTACGACGCGGGCAACCTCGGCGATGCCGAACTCGAAGTATTGGGGCCCGGCGAGTCGAAGCAGGACAGCGCCCGCGTCGCGCTGCCCCCGACGATCCCGGCGAACACGGGAACCTCGACCACAGGCACCATCGAGCACTTCTGGTCGGTGGGCTTCCGCCAGGGCGACGGCGCCGAGTGGTTCCTGCCGCCCCGCGCCGGGAACGCCTGGTTCTTAAAGGTCGTCGACGGAGGCTTCGTGAACCGGACCGGCCGGGTGAGCGCGTTCTCGCTGTTCGTGAACGACGCGCCGGGCAGCCCGAGTGGCACCACGTACGTGACCGACCATACGCCGATGCCGCAGCCGCTTGTCGAAGGCGGCGTCGTTCCGGTCACGCTCTGGATCCCGGAGCAGGGAACGCTGGCGGTCGGGGTGGCTCGCTTCAGCGGCGATCTCGTACACGCCCGTCCGCGATTGGTGCTCGACCTGACCCAGGAGTCGCCGGGTGCGACCGCGCAGGTGTTCCGCTCACGCTCAGACGATTTCGCGACTCGTGAGCTGATCACCCCGGAGCCACTCCCGATCCAGGGAACGCACTTCGAGTACGTGGATGCCGGAGCGCAGGAGGGGCTCACCCAGTACTACTGGCTCGCGCTTCGTGAGGGCGGTGGCCGAGTGGTCATGAACGGCCCCGTCGCGATCACGTTGCTGCCACGCGAAGCCGTCACGCTGACGCGCGCCCCGTGGCCCAACCCGGTCGCGCGCGGGACTTCGTTCGAGTATGCCGTGGGAGCGGAGGCCTCGAGCCCAGGGGGCGCTCGCGTGACGCTCGCGATTCACGACCTGCAGGGGCGTGTCGTGCGAAACCTCCTGACCGCAACGCAGGCCCCGGGGAGCTATCGGGCCGGGTGGGATGCCACGGACGACGCCGGCGCCCGCGTCGCCAACGGGCGCTACTACCTCAAGCTGAGCGCCGGCTCGGTCACTCGCACGGCGGCGGTGACCGTGATTCGGTGATCGGCAGCGACGACCTCGTGACTCACGTGTAGTCCTCGTGGCGGCCACCCTTCGGAGTGGCCGCCGGGGCAGCCGTGGCTGGGCGATCCGCCGCCACCCCTGCTCCCCGCTCGCCTGTGCTTCCTCGAGTTGCGAGTGGACGCGGACGCCGGTTGAGAGGGCGCCGTCATGGTGCTGATCGAGGTCGCGCTCGGCGGCTTCGCGGGACTAGACCTCGTATTGCTCGCCTCGGCGTTCGTGCTGGGTGGTGTCGCCGGTCTCACGTTCCTGGTGCCGGTGACCGAGGACATGATCAGGATCGAGCCCTGCGGGTTCGGCCCGGTCCACGCGAGTCATTCGCTGCGGGGCCCGGGTCGGCCGATCCGATGCGAACGCGCACGGGTGCCCCTGCCCTCGGCGCGACGCCGCCGGGCATCGGCGATGGCCTCCTGGTATCGAGCGTGCATACGCAGCGGTTCCAGTTCGATGCTCCGCTCCAGCTCCCCGATTCCGTACCCGGCGCGCACGGCGTGCACCAGGTGATCGAGTGCCCGATCGGTTTCGCCCAGCACGGTGTAGGTGTGCGCCGCTTCGATCACGCATCGCATTTCCCGGGGCGCCAGCGCCAGCGCGCGCTCGATCGCAGCGCGTGCCTCGCCTGCCGCGCCCGTCGCGGCGAGCCAGCCCGAGAAGATCGCCCTGGATTCGGCATCCTCCGGATTCCGCTCCAGCCATTCACGCATGAGGCCGACGGCGCGTTCGTACGCGCGCCGCGAGCGCTCCGCGGCCTCGGGGACCCATCGTGCCGTGGAGCCCAGGTAGCCCCAGAATCGGGCATCGGCGGGACGCAGGTCGCAGGCGTGCTGGAACGCGTCGAGCGCGTCCACGAACCGATGCTGCGTGTACAACACCGTGCCCAGGTTGGCGTACGAGGCGGCCGTGGGTTCGATGTCGAGCGATTGGCGGAACGCGCGTTCGCTCTCATCGAAGCGATCCAGGTGATAGAGCGCCGCCGCTAGGTTGCTGGCGGCGCGGGCGTGGTCGGGAGACAGGCGCAGGACGCGCCGCCACGGGGCCACGGCGTGTCCGTAGCGACCCTGGCGGAAGTAGACCGTGCCCAGCGTGCTGTAGCCGCGCCAGTCTCGCGGTCGCAGCGCGATCGCACGTCGGCATGCGGCTTCGGCCAGCTCGAATTGGTCGCGCTTGGCGTGCAGGCGCGCCAGGCCCAGCCAGCCGTCGAAGTGTTCCGGTGCCTCCTCCAGTGCGAGTCGGTAGAGATCCGCCGCCTCCTGCCCGTGCCCGGCCACGGATTTCAGATCCGCGAGCGCCAGGCGCACCGCGGGAAGCGCGGGAGCGAGCTGCACCGCTCGCTCGAGGATCGTGGCCGCGCGGGACTCCCATGCGTGCTGGTGGGTGAGCTCGTACTTGGCGAGATACGCGCGCGCCAGCGCGGAGTGGTACTCGGCCATCTGGGGATGGACCTCCACCAGGCGTTCGAGCAGTCCCATGGCCGCTTCCACCGAGGGCTCGTGGTCGTGACGCTGCAGGTGGCGGAGCGCCTGCGCGAAACGGTCGGCGTCGTCCGGCGCCGCGCCTCGCGAGCCGTGTTCCTCCGCCCACTGCGTCCCCAGCGTTGGAAACAGCTGACGCACGGCGGCGACGACCCGATCCTCGAGATCGAACGCGTCGAAGAGGGAACCCTCGACGACGTCGCCGGCCAGAGACACACCGCCCACGGGATCCAGCAGCGTGCATTCCACGCGCACGCGCGCACCACGGCGTACCGCGCGCCCCAGCAGTACCAGGTTCGCCCCGTGTCGCTGCGCCCAGAGCCCCGTGTCGCCCTCGGGGCCCAACGGATCCGCGCCCTGAACCACGTGCACGCGACGGACGTTCCCCAGCCTTCGGCGGAGCGCCAGGGCGAGGGAGATGGCCAGGTCCTCGAGCGGCGCGTCGTCCACCGACGGCTGCTCGAACGCCGGCACCCCGAGGTAGGCGATGCCCGCGCCGCTCGCCAGCAGCGCTCCGGCCGAGCGCGCGTTCGGCGTCGGCGGCGGTGAGGAGTGGCCGGTCGAATCCCGGATCGACATGAGGAACTCGTCCGCGTCGGCCGGGCGCTCGTTGGCGTCGGAGCGGAGCGTCCGCGAGATGAGGGCGTCGAGCGCGGCGGGTATGCCGGGCCGGAGTTCGCTCGCGTGGCGAGCAACGAGGTTGAGCTTCGTGTAGAGGATGGCCTGCGGGGACTCACCGACGTGCGGCGGCGCTCCGGTCACCATCTCGAACAACACCACGCCCAACGAATAGAGATCGGCGCGCGGGTCCACCTTGTCGCCGACCAACGACTCGGGTGCCATGTAGGCCACGGTTCCCGGCGCGGCTCCCGAGCGGGTCACACGCGAAGCCCCGTCCACGAGCGCCAGGCCGAAGTCGAGCAGGAATACGCGGCCGTCCGCGGCCAGCATGATGTTCCGCGGCGTGACGTCGCGGTGCAGGATGCCGCGAGCGTGCGCGTAGCCGAGCGCCGAGGCCACGACGGCAGCCACTTCGCACGCCTCCTCCACCGGCATCAGGCCGCGCAGCATGCGATCGGCGAGTGTCTCGCCGGTCACGAGCGCCATCGCGATCCACGCCCGGCCGCCGCTCTCACCGTAGCCGAGGATGGGCGTGATCGCGGGATGGTCCAGCAGTTGGGCGAGCTCCGCCTCGCGACGGAATCGGCGGCGCGCCTCGGGCGACTCGGTGAGCGCGGGGGAGAGGAGCTTCACGGCCACGTCGCGCTCGAGCAGCGGATCGCGCGCCTTCCACACCGAGGCCATACCGCCCTCGCCCAAGGGGGCGACGATCACATAGCGCCCGATCGTCTGGCCGAGCACACGACCTCCGTGAGAGGGGCCGCCGTTGGGAAGGCGCAGGGGTCGGGCCGTCACCGGACCCGTACCAGCCTGTTGCAGCGACCCCGGTTGCGCGTTCGACCCTATCTCTGGCGCCATTGCGCGGCAAGACCCGGGCTCGCGCCGGGAGCGAGGCGGACGAATCAGGACCGCAACCGCCCACAGAAACGACTTTGACGATTGGGGCGCACGCGCCTACGGTTCCGCAACTCGCGCACGACCTCTCGAGCGCCGCTGCTGGCCGCGAACGGATCGCTCCGGGGCGACGCCACGCCCCACGCGAACCGCGCACGACCTCCCCGCGATCCGCCTGCCCCCGCGATTCGTCTTGCACGACCGGATCCCCACTGGCCCGTCGCACGTGGACCCGCGCCCACGCCGGCGCGCGTCCCGCAAGAAGGAGGCCGTCGTGAATGCCGTGCTCAAGTACCTCCTGTTGTTCGTCCTGGGAGTAGTCGCGGTATTGCTCGGGCTGGCGATGGATCGCCGCCTCAACACCAAGCCGGCCCCGGGTGAGTTCGCCGGGAGCGTCACGCCATGTCCGAAGTCCCACGACATCACGATCACGGACCAGGGTCAGGGGCCGCAGGTCGCGCCGATCACGCTCAGCCGGAAACGCGCCGACCTCGTGCGCTGGGTGAACCAGACCGACAAGCCGTTCACACTCGTCTTCAAGCCCCAGGCCACGGAGGCCACGTGCCCATGGGAGGACGGCTGCATCGAGATCGTCGTGCCACCCTCCAAGACCACGGGATTCTTCCGCGCGGCGAACCGCACCTCCGAGCACGGCAAGAGTCTCACGTTCAACTACTACAGCAGCACGACGCCGCTGCATGGCCCGCCGGGAGAGCCGGGCATGACGGTCGAGGACTGATCCCGCATGTGGCGCCGACTGGCGGCGCTGCTGGCGCTTTGTCTGCTGGCGCTGACGGGGTGGTGGTTCGGCTGCGTCCGGGCTCCGTCGCGACATCCGTTCGCTCAGCCCGAGGACTTCGTGTGGACCGTCGAGCCGAGCGACCATGCTCCGATTGCAAGCGGTCGCTACTCGCTCGATTCGCTCGCGTCGGGTCCGCGGGGTCATCCCGGGTTGCCACGCTTTCGTTTCCGGCGGCTCACCCCGCGCGACATCCTGCACCCCGATCTTCACCCGCTCCTGGCCGCGAGTCCGAGCGACACGCAGGGCGTGCTGGTGGTGATCGGCTTCCCGGATCACACGCCCATGGAGAGACTCCCGCTCCACCTGCTCGCCACTTCGTTCGATTCGGCGGCGAGCGCGTTGGGACAGCAGGCCGTGGACTCGGTGTTCGAGCGCGTCGATTCCCTGCGGGCGGCCGAGTACGCGCGACAGGCGAACCGGCTGACGCTCCGCTACGGCGCCGTCGTCGGCCGCGGGTTCACGCTCACGCAGGCGCTGGTCGCGCGCGTGCCGCGGGGGCGGTTGCGTGCGTTGGTCGAGACTTCGGGAGCGATCAGCGTGCGGCCGCTCCGCACCCGGGGCGTGCCGCCCCAGGGAGCGCCGCCGCTCACGTCCGTGCTCTCGGCCGCCATGCGGCTCGGACTCGTGGAGACCAAGAGCGCCGGGCTCACCGGCGGTCGCATCCGGCTGCTGGACACGGGCGTGGACGCCAACCACGTGTACTTCGCAGGGCTGCCGGCGGTGGATCCTCCGCCCGGCGGCGGCGCCGCGCTCATCACTCACGACTGCATCCTGTCGCCAGCGTGTAACGGCACGACCCCCGGCGACTGCGATCCCAGTGGCCACGGAACTCCCTCGACGGGGATCCTCGTGGCGGGCCCGGGCGCCCCGGAGGTGAGTCGTGGCGTCGTGCTCGCGCGACTCCACGCCTATCGGGTGTGGTGGAACGACGCCGGCTACATGACGTACGACGCGGACGCCATCCACGACGCCCTACGCGTCACGAACTCGTTCACGCCGGACGTGGCCGCCATCCAGGTGTGCGACGGCGAGGGGCCCGACGGCGTCATCGCGGGCTCGGCGAACGGCGCGTTCGACGCGGGCATCGCGGTGGTGGCGGCGATCGGTAACACGAACGCGTTCGACGAGAACTACTCCGGCACGGGTGCGCGCTCACCGGGCAACGCTCGCGGTGTCCTGGGGATCGGCGCGAGACCGGCCGACGCTCCGGGAGGCACTGCCGCGGGCCAGGGCTATGGCGGGGTACCGTTTCGCGTGAAGCCGGATCTGCAGACCTACACCGGCAGCCGGTCGGCCAAACCGGGCGGCGGCGACATGGCGCACGCCGGCACCAGCGGAGCGACGCCTTACGCGGCGGCGTGCGCGCTGGCCATGCGCAAGCTGCTCGAGGTCGCCACGCCGATCGTGGATCCGGGGCAGGTGTACGCGGCGTTGATCGCCTGCGGCAGCGAAGTGCGCGCCCCGAGCGGGCGCTTTCCGGAGGACAAGGGTGTCGGGCTCATCCGGCTGCCGCACGATGGCCGCACCTGGTTCAACCGCCTCTCGCTCGGGAACGGCGGCAAGCGCAAGATCAAGTTCCACATCGACAACGCCTCCGCTCGCGAGATCCGGATCGGTCTGTGGTGGCGTGACCCGGCTCCGCTGTACGGCCCCCAGTCCTCGCAGGTCGTCCTGCATCGCGATTTCGACGTGGAACTCATCGACCCGAGCGGTACAGTGGTCGCTCGCAGTGTCGGCGCGCATGGTGTCTTCGAACGGCTGACGTGGCGGGCGGCCCCGGGTCAGACGCTGGCGACGGGCGACTGGCGCATCCGGATCCTCGCGCCCAGCGTCGGGCCCCAACACGCCCCCGTCTACTGGACCGTCATCGCCACGCCCTGAACGCCACCTGCCATGGGGAAGTGGCGCATGCTCGAAGCGGACTGCGGTTTCATGACCGCTTCGCGAGTGTGTCCTGCCCCCTGGGATCGATCCCACTTCACCCGGGAACTCGCCATGCGGCCTTCGACCAGCCTTCACCTCACGCTCGCCATCGGCCTGCTGATGGCCGCCACGGCACACGCCGCGCCACCGCGATTCGCCTCGCCGTTCTTCTCGTATGCTTCGGGATTCGACGCGCGCCGTGACGATCGCGGATGCGAATGGCGATGGGCATTCCGATGTGCTCATGGTGAACGCCACCGGTCTCGAAGTGCGTCTTGGCGTGGGCGACGGCACGCTCGGTGACCCCGCGAGCCAACCCATCGGCCTGGGGAGGTTCGTGGTCACCGGCGACCTCGACCTGGTCGTCACCGCCGAGCGCGCGAACGCGGTCTCCGTCCTGCTCGGTGATGGCGTCGGAGGGTTCGGTCCACGGACCGACGTCGCCACGGGCAAATTCCCGGGACCCATCGCGGCGGGTGATCTGGACCACGATGGAGACCTGGATGTGGTCGTCGCCGATCGTTTGTCTTCCACGCTCACCCGGTTGCTCGGCTCGACCGGCTCCACGTCTACAAGGTGCGGCCGTCGCCGG
>JANNKI010000142.1:0-2332 GCA_031396225.1 bacterium
TGCGCCAGCCGGCGCAGGTCCACGGCCAGCTCGCGCGCCGACTGGTAGCGGTCACCGGCCGGCTTCTCCAGGCACTTGGCGATGATGCGCTCCAGTTCTGGACTCGCTTCCGCGCCACAGGACGAGGGCGGCGGCGGAACCTCCTGGAGCACCGCCAGCATGATCGCCTCGGGTGTGGCGCGTGCGAACGGCGACTCGCCGCACGCCAGTTCGTAGAGCACCGCGCCCACCGCGTGCAGGTCCGAGCGCTCGTCGAGCGCCTCTCCGCGCAACTGCTCCGGCGACATGTAGGGCAGCGTGCCGGCGATGCTCGCAAGCCCCGGTGCGGTCACGGTCGCGATCGGCTGGCCCCCGCCCGGTAATGCTCGCGCCAGCCCGAAGTCGATCAGCTTGAGCCGTCCGCCATCCGTGAGTCGCAGGTTCTGCGGTTTGATGTCGCGATGCAGCACACCGCTGGCATGCGCCGCGGCCAGGCCCTCGGCGAGTTGCTCGCCCAGTCGGGCCACCTCGGGCTCGCTCGCCCGTCCGCGGCGGATGCGCTCGTCCAGCCCCTCGCCCGGGATCAATTCCATGACCAGAAAGTCCACGCCATCCTGGGAATCGAAATCGTGGATCACGCCCACGTTCGGATGTTGCAGGCGAGAGAGCGCCAGGGCCTCCGTGCGGAACCGGCGTCGGGCCTCGTCGTCCGCGAGCGATCCCGCCGGCAGCAACTTCACCGCCACCTCGCGCTCGAGATGCTCGTCGTGCGCGCGATAGACCACGCCCATCCCGCCCGCGCCCAGCGAGGCGGTGATCCGGTAGTGCCCGAGACGGCGGCCGATCATGCTGAAGAATACCCTCCGAGGAGGACTCGGGGGGAATCCATCCGCTGACAGCATATACCTGCCGTCTGGATCGGGACACGCTCGGGTCTCTTCGCGAACCACCGCGAGCGAGCGACACGAGCGTGGGCCTCCCGGCGTGGTTTGCTGCCTCGCACCCCGGCCGCCACCGCCGTGCTAGTGTCCGCGGTCATGATATTCGCTCTCGACCTGGAAGGCGTGCTCGCCCCCGAGATCTGGCCCGTGCTGGGCGCGCACTTCGGTGTGCCGGAGTTCTCGCTCACCACGCGCGACATCGGCGACTTCGACGAGCTGATGCGCATGCGGGTCGCGGCGGCCAGCCGCGCACGGCTCACGCTCGCCGACCTCCAGTCGCTCGCTCACGCGGTCGAACCGTTCCTCGGGGCGCGCGACTTCCTGGCTCGGCTGCGCTTGCTCGGGAACGTGATCATCATCTCCGACACGTTTCACGAGTTCTCCGAGCCGCTCGCCGCCAGGCTGGGGCACGCGTCGCTGTTCGCGAACCGGTTCGAGCTGGACGCCGAGGGCCGCATCGCCGGCTTCAAGCTGCGCATCCGCGGCCAGAAGGAACGCATCGTGTCGGGCTTCCGGAGCGCGGGCTACAAGGTGGCGGCCATGGGCGACTCGTTGAACGACCTGTCGCTCTTGAAGAGCTGCGACTTTCCCGTGCTCTACCGGCCGGTGGAGGCACTCGCGCGCGCGTTCCCGGGCGTGACCGCGGTGCACAATCTCGACGACGCGCTGGCACTGCTCGAGGATGCCCGCCGCCGCGTGGACGAGAACGGGGCCAGCTGAGCCGCTAGAGTCGCCGCGCCCACTCGAGCAGCGGCGCGGGGTCCGCGAGGTCGTCCAGCACGAGGTCGGGGCGATGCGACGCCAGCAACTCACGCGATCTTCCGCCGGTCGCCACCGCCACCACGTGCGCTCCCGCGGCGCGAGCGCAGGCGACGTCGTGCTCGGTGTCGCCCACGACCACGCAGCGACCGGCCGGCACGCCGTGCCGCTCGGCCGCACGCGCCACGGCGAGGCGCGCGAGCGCGTCGCGGTCGGCCGCCTCCTCGCCGAACGCGCCCCATGCGAATCGCTCGTACACGCCGAACGCCTCGAGCTTGATACGCGCCATCTCGCTCACGTTGCCGGTGAGCAGCGCGCTCACCCACGCCGGCTCGGACGCCACCGCCTGGAGCAGCCCGTGCACCCCTGGAAGCAGTCCTCCGCGCGGCGGGTCCATGAGCATGCGCATGTGGTCGGCGACCCTGGGCCAGAAGCGTGTCAGCGCGCCGTCTCGCAGGTCGAGGCCATGCTTGGCGGCGATGTCCCCGACGATCAACGGATCGGTGCGCCCGGCGAAGGGGATGCTCGTCAAGTCATCCTCGAGCCCGAACTGGTCGCGGAGCGCCCGCACCAGCGCCTCGCGTCCCGCGCCCAGCGTGAGAAGCAGCGTGCCGTCGATGTCGAAGAGCCAGACGAGCGAGACCGGGGATGTG
>JANNKI010000220.1:0-7315 GCA_031396225.1 bacterium
CACAGTACGGATCGTAGTAGTAGCAGCCTGCCGGCGGCTCGTTCTCCACGTCGATCTGCGATTCGGTCTCCATCACGACGGGAGTGCGTCGATCGTGGTAGCGGTAGGTTGGCGGGCAGTAGTACCCGGAACCCACGCCGATACCGAGGCTCACGTAGGTGCGCGGGCGCGCGTACCGGTGGACGACCGGGCGGTGGTATCTCGGGCCGCAGTCGGGTACACCGCCGTAGTAGCTCACGCGACCGCCGTAGGCGACGCTTCCGCGCCGCACGTACGTGCGGCTGTGGCCGCCGTTGTACGCGTGACCGCCGCCGTAGCTGCGACCGCCGCCGTTGTACGCGTGGCCGCCACCGCCGCTCCACGCGCGGATGCTGCGCCCGCCGTTCGTGCGTCCGCCGCCGCCCCACGCGTCGCCGCCCTTGAACCGGCGGTCGCTGCTCGAGCGCGCGTACATCCGGTCGACATCGCCACCGCCGGACTTTGAGCGCACGCTGCCGCTCTCGTGCGACCGGCCGCCTCGCCGCGACCCGCGGCCGCCGTCACGATCTGCCTGGCTGGCCCCCGCGGTGAGCATCAGCATCACCGCGAGCAGCGTCACCCTGAGGCTCGCGGAACCCAGGCGCACCAGCTTCATGGGGACTCTCACGATCGTCTTCCCTTCGGCGCACCGGTCCGGGGAGGGAGGTTGGCGCGTCGATTCAGAAGAATGCAGCACGGGCGGCCTGGCGGCAAGCACCCATCCCACCACTTTGCAGGTGCCTGACCGGCGATCGGCTGTCCCCGAGGAACAGACCAGTGGGCGATGGTCCGAAGCATGGGGAGACTCCAGTAACCTTTCCTTCGCCCCGGGCGTACTCTGGTCCGGCGCATGGAAATACGCCAGAAGTCCGGATGCACCTGATCGTGGAGAGTGCGGGACGATGAAACGACGGTTTCTGTGGGGGGGCGTGGCGCTCGTGGTCGTGGTCGGCGTGGCAGCGGTCATCGCCGCACGGGGGCGCGAGGGCAAGGGGCTCGAGGTCCAGACGGCCAAGGTGAGCCGGCAGGAGATCGTCCAGAAGGTCAGCGCCACCGGAAAGATCCAGCCTAAGACCCAGATCAAGATCAGCGCGGACGTGAGTGCCAAGATCAAGAAGCTCGGCGTCGTCGAAGGGCAGTGGGTCGAGAAGGGGGCGTTCCTGGTCGGGCTGGACCGCGAGCGCTATCTCGCGGCCGTGGAGAGCGCGGAGGCGAACGTGCGCTCCGGGCAGGCGAACGCCACGCTCGTGCGCCAGAACCTGGACCGGGCGCAGAAGGAGGCCGCGCGCTCGAAGGAATTGCTGGCGAGGGAGTTGGAATCGCAGTCGGATTTCGACGCCAAGCAGACCGCCTGGCAGGTCGAGGAGGCGCGTCACAAATCCGCGATCGAGCAGGTGGAGCAGGCGCGCGCTTCGCTCAAGCAGGCGCGGGACGACCTGTCCAAGACCACCATCTACGCGCCCATGTCCGGGACCGTGAGCGAACTGAACAAGGAGCAGGGCGAGATCGCCCTCGGCTCCCAGTTCCAGGCGGATGTCATCCTGGTGATCGCTGACCTCTCGGAGATGGAAGCGCAGGTCAACGTCGACGAGAACGACATCGTCTCCATTCGCGCCGGCCAGGCGGCCGAGATCCAGGCCGACGCGCTGCTCGCGGAGCCGCTCAAGGGCAATGTGGCTGAGATCAGCAGCAGCGCCAACCGCATGGCTTCGGGCACCACCGAGCAGAAGACCGAGTTCGAGATCAAGATCGGCATCACGAGTCCGCCCAAGACGCTGCGTCCGGGCATGACGACCAGCGCGGATATCGTGACGAACACGAACCCACGGGCGCTGAGCGTGCCGCTCCAGTGCGTCGCGCTGAGAACCGTGGACCAATTGGTGAGAAAGGGCGAGAAGCGCAAGGACGCTGAGGCTCGCTTCAAGCCCGACCGGGACGGCTTCGTCGAGGTCGTATTCGTCATCGAGAACGGCAAAGCCATCGCCCGGCAGGTAAGGACGGGCATCCAGAGCGACGAGTTGATCGAGATCCTGGAGGGCCTGAAGGAAGGCGAGGAGGTCGTCACCGGGAGTTACCGCGCGATCTCGAAGGACCTCGAGAATGGCGCCGCCGTGCGGATCAACAACGAGAAGAAGCCCGAGAAGGCTGACGGGGACGCGCGGCGCGGATAGGAGATCGAGAGGGATGGGATCGCTGCTGATGCTCGGTGAGTCGCTGCGGATCGCCCTCCGCGCGCTCGCGGCCAACAAGGTCCGGGGCGCGCTGACCACGCTCGGGATCATCATCGGCATCGTCGCGGTCGTCACCACGATGACCGCGGTGAACGGGTTGCAGAATCGGTTCCGCGAGAGCTTCTCCGCGGTGGGCTCGGACGTGATCTACGTGTCGCGCATGCCCTGGGTGGTCATGAACGACTTCTTCCTCTACCGCAATCGCCCGGGCTTGGACCTGCGGGAGGCCCGCGCCCTCGAAACCCGGCTGCGCGGCAAGGCCCTGGTGAATCCCTCGCTGGACTCCCGGGTGGACGTGAAGCGCGGGTCCGAGAGGATGGAAGGCGTGACGATCATCGGCACGACCGAGAAGCAGTCGCAGATGTCCTCCACCCAGCCGCAGAGTGGGCGATTCCTGATGCCCTACGACCTGACCTACAAGAAGAGCGTCTGCGTGATCGGAAGTGACATCCGCGAGAAGCTTTTCAAGGGCGTGGATCCGCTCCACCGGACCCTCAAGCTCGGCCGCAACGAGTTCCGGGTCATCGGCGTCATGGAAAAGCAGGGCGGCAGCTTTCTCGGCGGCCCGAACTTCGACCAGCAGGTGTTCATCCCGATCACGTCCTATGTGCGGACCTTCGGCGGCCGCCGGGGCCACGTGGACGTCAACATCGCGGTCAAGGCGCCGTCCCAGGAGGCCATGGCCGATCTCGAGTACGTCGTGATCGGGGAGATGCGCAAGGTCCGGGGGCTGCGGCCGGCCGAGCCCGACAACTTCTCGATCAACAAACTCGACACGCTTGTCGGGACCTTCAACAACGTCATGGGGGTGGTGCTGCTGGTGGGGCTGCTGGTCACGAGCATCTCGCTGTTCGTGGGCGCGGTGGGCGTGATGAACATCATGCTCGTGTCCGTCACGGAGCGGACCCGCGAGATCGGCATCCGCAAGGCGATTGGCGCGACCCGCCGGAGCATCCTGCTGCAGTTCCTGTTCGAGTCGTCCGCCATCTGCCTGCTCGGCGGAACGATCGGCATCGCCCTCGCGGCGGTCGTGACCGCCATCCTGAACGCCACGGTGATGCCGGCGAGCCTGTCGCTGCCGATCCTCGGCATCGCGGTCCTGGTCTCGATCCTGGTCGGCGTGGTCGCCGGCGTCGCACCAGCGTACCGCGGGGCCCGCCTGGATCCCATCGAAGCGCTTCGGCACGAGTGAGCCGGAGAGGACGACACCGTGAACCCGCGTGACGTGCTGGCGATGTCGCTCACCGCCATTCTGGCCAACAAGCTCCGCAGCGTGCTCACGTTGGTGGGCATCGTCGCCGGCGTCGCCTCGATCATCGCGGTGATGACGGCCATCGCGCTGGTCCAGGCCACGATCGAAAAGGAAATGAGCGTGCTCGGCGCGCAGACCTTCCAGGTCCAGAAGTGGCCGGCCGGTGGCTTTGCGTCAGACGCGGAACGGCGCAAGGCGATGCGCCGGCCGCCGCTGACGCTGGCGAATGCCGACGCCATTCGCGGGCAGGTGCCCTCGGTGGATCTGGTGGGCTCGGAGATCTGGGACTTCGGGTTCGTGGTGCAGTATCGCGGCGAGACCACCAACCCCAACATCGCGATCGTGGGCGGCACGCCCGAGTACCCGCCCAACAACACGCACTACGTCGGGCTCGGCCGGAACCTCTCGCCCATGGACGTGCGCGGGGCCGCGAACGTGGTGGTGATCGGCCACGCGATCGCAAAAAAGCTGTTTCCCTTCGTGGACCCGATCGGGCGCGACGTTCTCGTGGACCATCGCAAGTACCGGGTGGCCGGCGTGTTCGACGAGAAGAAGTCGGCCTTTGGCGGGAACTTCGACAACTATGTGCTCATGCCCGTCACAACGTTCCTGAGCGTCTACGGACTCACCGACCGCGAGGGCAACGAGCGCTCGGTCAACATCACCGTGCGGGCGAAGACTCCCGAGTTGATGAACGAGGCGATCGACCAGACGCGCCAGATTCTGCGGAGCCAGCGCGGCGTCAAGCCGGGCGAAGAGGACAATTTCGAATTCTACAACAGCGCCAGCCTGATCACCGAGTTCAACAAGATGAGCATGGGGGTGAAGCTCGCGGGCTTCATCATCGGCATCATCGCTCTGGTCGTGGCGGGCATCGGGATCATGAACATCATGCTTGTTTCCGTGACGGAGCGGACCCGCGAGATCGGCCTGCGCAAGGCCCTCGGCGCGCGCTCCGCCACGATTCGATCGCAGTTCCTGCTGGAGGCCGTCGTGCTCTGCAACATCGGGGGCGTGGTGGGAGTGTTGGTCGGCTTCGCACTCGGCAACGTCGTCGCGATCTTCACGAGCTTCCAGCCGCGCGTCCCGCTGGAGTGGGCGGTCATCGGGCTGCTGTTCTGCTCGGCCGTCGGGATCGCGTTCGGCATGCTACCCGCGATCCGGGCCTCGAAGCTCGACCCGATCGAGGCGCTGCGATACGAATAGCTGGCGCACGCCGGAGGCGGGTTCGGGGAGCCTGTGGGGAGCTGACGGGTGACACGCCACGCGGACCCGAGCCCGAAACCCACCGGGGGAGACTTCCCGATCGGCCGCACTCTGCGAAAGGCGAAAAGAATTGCCACACGGGACGCCTGGATTCGGTAGAATTCCAACGTCGAATTGATGCTCTGAGGCCGGCGGTTCCCCTTTCGAAGGCTGCGAAGAGGCTTCCCAATGACGTTTGCCAGACTAACCGCGCTCTACCGGCGCCACTTCCGGGACCATCGCCGTGAGCGCATGTTCCTGGCGTCGGTCTGCTTCCTCGCCACGTTTGGGCTCGCGCGCGCAGTCACCCACTTAGGAAGAGGGCTGACCGAGCCGTTCGCTGTCGTGATCGGGAACACCCACGTCCACCACCTGGTGTGGGGCATTCTGCTCCTACTGGTGGTCGGTTACATCTGGCTGATCCAGGTCGGAACCGGCTTGAATGGCTCGTCGGAACGTCTCGGACGCCTGACCGCGCTCCTGTACGGCGCCGGCGCCGCGCTCACGCTCGACGAGTTCGCGCTCTGGCTCCACCTGGAGGATGTCTACTGGGAGCGCCAGGGTCGCGCGAGTATCGACGTCGTGCTCCTGTTCGGGGCCCTCATCTCGGCCGGGCTCTGGGGCGGGCCGTTCCTGAGGGCGAGCGGGCGGCAGCTGGCTAAACCGTTCCGGCGAGGGCCCCGGGCCGCCCCGGTGGAGACCGGCGAGCAGCTGGCCGAGCCGGCGCTGGAGCCGTGACGGCTGATTGGGCTTGCCCCGATTGCCCGGAGATCCGCTTCAACAAGTGAAGGGGCCACGCTGCTGGCGCCACCGACCTCACGCCTCGGTCCACACTTTCACGCCGCGCCGCTCGCGTTCCCTCAGGGCGTGCTCACGAAGTTGGTCGGCGAGCGACGAGAAGGCCGGCACGCCCGCGATCTGTACCTCGGGCAGCGAGCGGTCCGTCGAGCGCAGGATCAGCCGTCCGTGGCCGAGCAGCCGCATGCCGAACGGCTGCTCGATGACGATGTCGTCGATACGGTAGAGCTCGATGTCCTGCGTCGACTTGGAGAACAGTCCCCGCTCGATCCGCACGCGCTGTGTCGTGATCTCGAAGCGCGTGGAGCGGCTCCCCAGCCAGTAGCCGAGTCCGGCGATCCCGAGCGTGACGACCGTGAGGGCCCAGCGACCGATGGAGTGGAGCGCCGCGGGGTTTCCGGAGAACAGGGTCCGCTCGATCCCGGCATCGCGCTTCGCGACGAACGCCTCGAGGTCCTCCCCGCAGAAACGACACTTGAACGCGACGGCCTTGATCGTCTCGCCGCAGGCGGGACAGCTCTTGGTGTCCCCTGGCGGGACGGGAGCGGGGTCGGTCGGTGGCAAGGCGATTCTCCGGCGGGAGGTTCACGTGTTCGCGCGCGCTTGCGTAGCATCGCGTCGGCCCCGTGGGCTCCCACGTGGCCCGGGCAATCTTCCAGCCTCGAGCCGGCTCGGTCAAGGGCATCAGGTACTGACCGCGAAGCCTCCCGCATTCCTCGCTTGATGTCTTGCGCCGATGGAGCGACATTGCGCGAAGGCTTCAGGTCCCGCGCGATCGTTCGCTTCGAGCATGGGACTCCCCGCATGGACGGTCGTCACACGCACGGAGGCGCCCCCTTGGCCGAGGCATCCGCCCAACCACAGCCGCTGCCGCGTGACGCACGGCCGCAGGACACGCTGCTCCGGTGCGACTCGGACCTCGTTGGCATCCTGGTGCAGCCCCATCACCGCAGGCTGGTCGCGCTGCGGGATATCGCAAGGGGGACGCGGCTGTTCCGGATCACCGGCCGCGAGCACAAGGCGCCCACGAAGTATTCCGTGCAGGTGGGCGCGACGCTCCACCTCGACCAGGACTGCGCGCGCAACGAGTTCGAGTTGGTCCGGCGGTATTTCTGGCGCTATCTGGACCACGCCTGCGAGCCGACGACGCGGTTCCGGGACCGCGAGGTGATCGCCGTGCGCGATATCACCGAAGGCGAAGGCGTGACGTTTCACTACTGCACCACGGAGTACGACATGGCGTCGCCGTTCGCCTGCCAGTGCGGGAGCCCGCGCTGCATGGGCGTGATCCGCGGTGCCCTCCACCTGACGCCCGCCCAACGCCGGCACCTCGGGAAGTGGCTGCCCGACTACTTGCGCTGAACCCGATCGGCCGGATGGGGAGGCGGGTCCACCGGTCACCGGAAGCGCGACGGAGTCGAGCTCACGCTGGATGGAGTCCGCTACCGTCTCCGCACCGATCTGCACGGCAGTGCCCACCAGGCCTTTGCCGCAGCGGGGGTGCGGCCACCGCCGCTGGTCACCCCCCTCTCCGGGCCTGCGCCCGTCGCGCAAGGGGCTGGCATGTAGTGGTAACAGTCGGTGGCCCGCCCGTAACCCCTTGCCAAATCGGCACGACTTCAAGACGACTGTCGAAAATGAGCCTGAGAGGTTCGGGGATGCGACGAGCATCAGTCGTACCGTGCGACAAGCATGCGCCGCCAGCCATGGGAACGCGGCGACAAACGGAGCGGCAGCGACCGCCGCGACGGCCACGAGCGCGGGCGCGACG
>JANNKI010000223.1:0-1965 GCA_031396225.1 bacterium
CAACCAAGTCCGAATCAGTCAGATCTATGGCTGCGGCGGCGGCACGTCGTCGACGAACACGTATACGCTCGACTATGTCGAGATCTACAACGACGGAAACACCACCGTGAACATCGGTGGCTGGACGATCGAGTACGGCTCGGCGACCGGCAACTGGGGCAGCACGGCGACCAATCGGTTCACGTTCCCGGCCGGCACCACGATCCAGCCCTGCCAGTACCTGCTGATCTCGCAGGGTACGGCCGGCACCGGCGGTGGTCCGCTTCCCGTCACGCCGGACTTCTCGGGCACGCTGACGATGAGCGCCACGAACGGCAAGGTCGCGCTGTTCAACGCCCTGAACGCCAACCTCCCCTGCGGGTCGGAGTTGGCGGGCACGTTGATCGACAAGGTTTCCTATGGAACCGGCAACTGCCCCGAAGTCACCAACGTCGGCACGCTGTCGGGTGCCCAGGGCGGCGTGCGCAACGCCGCCGGCTCAACGGACACGGACAACAACCTGAACGACTTCACCATCCTCGCGAATCCCGTGCCGCGGAACAGCTCCTCGTTCAACCCGAACTGCCTGGTTACTCCCACGCGGTCGTCCACGTGGGGAAGTGTGAAGGCGATCTACCGGTAGTTCGGTAAGCCTTCGCTCGCAGCGAGACCCCGCGCCCTCACCGGCGCGGGGTTTTCGCTTCCTGCAATGGGCGGTTGCAGGCTGCACGCCCCGCACTCCAGCCGCGCGCTCTGCCCCACGCGCCAACCTCCGCACTCGCACCGCGTTCACCGTGGATGCCGGGGGTTTCGCGCGCTCGCCTGACGAGCCGGCCGCTTACCTGAGCTTTCGCAATCGGTTCCCGGCCGCGTCGAGCTGCTGGATGCGCGTTCTCGACTCCGGCAGCCTGCTTGCATGTACCTCCGTGGGGCCTGGCTGCCCGGGCCCGGGCATTCCCCTGCAGCCGTCACCCCACCGCCACGGAGGGCTCATGGCCCGGCCGGCCCGCAACCGTCCGCCCCAGCCTCGCCGCACGCTCCGCGCCACGGCCGCACTCGAGGCGCCGTCGCTGCGCGCGCCCGACGGCACGCATCCGGGCGTCCGCCCGGTGCCGGCCGGATCACTGCCGGCCGAGGTCTCACGCTGCGCGCAGCGCGAGATGGACCGGTTGCGGCGGCTACCCATCGGCTCGCCCGAGGCGGCACAGGTGCGCGCCTACCTCCAGTGGCTGTGGAGCACGCCGTGGGAGACCGCCGCTGGCGAGGACGCCGACTTGCGGCACGTGCAGGCCGAGCTGGAGCAGGAGCACCTGGGCCTCACCAAGGCGAAAGAGCGCATCCTCGAGTACCTCGCGGTGCGCCGGCTGAAACACGACCTGCCAGGGCCCGCGCTGTGCGTGGTGGGCCCGCACGGCACCGGCAAGACTTCGCTCGGAGCCGAGATGGCGCGTGCGCTGCGCCGGCCGTTCGCGCGCGTGAACGTGTCGGGCACGTCGGACGCCGCCGAGCTGGTGGGCGAGCCGCGCTCCACGCCAGGAGCACAGCCCGGCAAGATCCTGCGCGCGGTGCGGGCCGCGGGCGTGCGCAATCCGGTGCTGCTGATCGACGGCGTGGACCGGCTGGTGGGCGAAGGCGGGCATGGCGTGGCCGAGGTGCTGCTCGAGCTGCTGGACCCCGACAGCGCCTCGCAGTTCACCGACCACTACCTGGGGCTCCCCATCGACCTGTCGCACGCGGTGGTGCTCATGTGCGCGAACCAGTTGGAGATGGTGCCCGACGCGCTCCAGGAGCGTATCGAGGTCATCGAAGTGCCGGGCTACTCCGAGGACGAGAAGCTCGAGATCGCGCGCCGCTTCCTGCTGCCGCGCCAGTTGATCGAGCATGGGCTCACCGGCCGCGATCTGACGCTGTCCGACGAGACCGTGCGCGCGCTCGTCCGCCACTACACGCTCGAGGCGGGCGTGCGCGCGCTGGCGCGCCAGATCG
>JANNKI010000258.1:0-3846 GCA_031396225.1 bacterium
GCGCCGAATCCGACGAAGGCACGTTCACGCGCGTCACGCCGCTGCGCGTGGACGGGGGCCACCCGTGATCCGCGTCGTGTTCGCTAGCGTGCTCTCATGCGTGCTCGCGTGCGCAGCCACCGCGAGCGCTGCGCGCGCGCAGGACCTGGCCGGCGCGGCACCGGCCGGCTCGCTCGGCGGGTTCGAGATGCTCGAGCGCGCGCTGCCCGCGGAAGCGCCGGGCGTCGCGGCGGGGGCCGCGAGCACGCGCTGGTGGGGACTGCGTGAACTCGAGACGCGTGCGCTGGCACTGGGCGGTGGCTGGCGAGCCGTGCGCGTGGCCGTGGGGCTCGCGCAGACCGGCGTGCCCGAGCTCGGGTGGACCACGCTCGCGTTCGTCGCGGGTGGAGCGGGTCCCGGGGCCGGAGCCGCGCTGCGCGTGGTCGCGCGCCGGGACCGCGATGCGCCCTGGAGCGCCGCCTACGCCGTGGCACCCGAGGCCGGGCTCGAGGTGGGCGCGGGCGCCTGGCTCATGCCGCTCGCGAACGTTCGCGTGTGGGCAAGTGCGCCCCAGGTGCACGCGCGCGGCGAGCCGCCGCCACTCGCGCGCCCTCTCGAGCTGGGTGTGCGCGCCGGGGGCGCAACCGCCGTGTGGTGCACGCTGCGCGCGCCCAACGCGGGCGACGACGGCGAGCGCGCGCTGGGCACGAGCCTGGGCCTGGTACCGCTCGTGGCGTGGGCCGAGGTGCGCGACGCGCCGCTGCGCGGCAGCGCGGGCGTTCGCGTGAGCGCGGGGCCGCTTGGCTTGAACGTGCGCGTGGACGGGCACCCCGCGCTGGGCGAGACCGTTCGGCTCGCGGTCGAGTGGCGTGCGGGATCGCGGGGCTCGCCATGAGGGCCGCGCGGATCCTGGCGTGTCTGCTCGGCCTCGACGCCGGCGCGGCGCTCGCTCAGTCGCCCGAGCCACCTCCCGAGGCGGGCGAGGGCGACTACACGTTGGAGGCCGCCGACTCCCTGGCCGACGATGAGTTCGAGGTGGCGGTCGGCGCGGCGAGCCGGTCGGGCGCGGCGCCACGCCGCTCGCAGCGCGTGAGCTTCCGAGGTGGTGGCGCGCGCGGCACGATGCGCGAGGGCGATGACGCCCTGGGGGGCGGACGTGTGCAGGCGCCGCTCGCGGGCGGCACGCTCAGCGCCGGCCTGCTCGCGCCGCGCTGGGGCCGCGGGCTGGTGTTGGGTGGTGCGGCCGAGCCCTGGGCGAGGCTTGCCGAAGACCGCGGCGAGCGCGCGCGATACCGCGGACGTTCCGGTTCGGGCGTGGCATTCGATTCTCCCCTGGGCGGCGTGCTCGCCGGTCGCTTCGCCAAACGCGATCTCGCCGGGGCGCGCGTCACGCTGGGGCCAGCCTCGCTGGGGGCACTTGCCACGCGGCACGAACGCCAGGGGAGCCTGGCGCTGGAACTGCCCGGTCGCGCGCTCGAATGGGCGATCGATCCCTCCGGCCGCTGGCGTGCCGAGGCGGCGCTGGCCACGGAGGCGGCTCAGGCGCGGCTGACCCTGCGCGTGCGCGGCGGGCTCGTGGGATTCCGCTCGCTGGCGGAGCCCGCCCGCAGCGGGCCCGCGCGCGCGCTCGCGGCGTCGGCCACGCGCGAATGGGGGCGCGTGCGCGGCAGCGCGTTCGGCGCATTGTGGGCGTGGCGGGCGGGCCACCCGGGTGCGCGTGGTGCGCTTGAAGTGGATGCGGGTCTGGGACAACATGCGTCGTTCGCGCTGGGCGTCCTGGAGCAACAGGGGTCCCGGCGCGAACCGTCGCCGCGCGCGCGCACCTCCGGGACCCGGCAGGGCTGGTGGTGCGAGTGGCGCGGCGGGTCCTCCACCATGAAGCTGGCGTTGCGGCACGAACTGTGGGGCGCGCGGGCGTTCGCCCGCGACGCCGTGCGGCGCGCGGTGGTGGCGCGCGCCGATCGCGTCGTTCCCTCGGGCGGCCGCATCGTGGTCACGCACGCGGTGTGGTGGGCGCGCAGTGGCGAGAGCCTGTACCTGCCGGAAGCCGGGGCGGATCGGTTGGTGCTTCGGGCCGCGAGTGGCGCGGGAACGCGCACGCGGGCCGAGCTGCGCTTACCGTTCGCCGCGGGCAGCATCCGTCTGGGGCTCACCCTGGCCACGGGCGGCACGCGCGGTGGCACGAGGCCGCCCGCGTGGACGGTGGAATGGTCCCGGCGGTCCCGGCTCGCCTCGCGCGCCACGGCCCCCCACGAGGAGAGCGAGCATGAGATTCGCCGGGCGCATGGATCGGCTCACGACCGCCGCGTCGTTCGACATGCTCGCACGCGGCAGGGCGCTCGAAGCGCGGGGCCGGAGCATCATCCATCTGGGGATCGGTGAGCCGGACTTCGACACGCCCGCGTTCATCCGACATGCCGCCGATGCCGCACTCGCCGCCGGCTACACGCACTACGGTCCGGCCGCCGGCCTGCCCGAGTTCCGCAAGCTCATCGCCGACACCTGGCGCGCGCGGCGCGGCATCGCGTGCGACGCGGCGAACGTGGTGGTCACGCCCGGTGCGAAGCCGGTGCTGTTCTTCGCCATGCTCGCCGTGCTCGAGCCGGGCGATGAAGTGCTCATCCCGAGCCCGGCGTTTCCCACGTACGCTTCGGTGGCCGAGTTCCTGGGCGCGCGCGTGGTGCCGGTGCCGCTCGTGGCCGAGCGCGGCTTCGACGTGGACCTCGCAGCATTCCGCCAGCGCATCACGCCGCGCAGTCGCATGCTGGTGCTCAACTCGCCGCACAACCCCACCGGGAGCGTGCTGCCGCGCGCGACATTACAGGCCCTTGCGGAGCTCGCGCTGCGTCACGACCTGGTGGTGCTGTCGGATGAGATCTACGCCGGCATGGTGTACGACGGCGAGAGCCCGTCCATCGCCACTTTTCCGGGCATGGCCGAGCGCACGGTGGTGGTGGACGGCTTCTCCAAGACCTACGCCATGACCGGCTGGCGGCTCGGGTTCGGCATCATGCCGGAGCCGCTCGCGCGCCACATGAGCGCACTCATGAACAACTCCAACTCCTGCACCGCGACATTCGTGCAGAAAGCGGGCGAGGCCGCACTGCGCGGGCCGCAGGACGAAGTGGCGGCCATGGTGGCGGAGTTCCGCGCGCGGCGGGAGGTGGTGGTGGAGGGCCTGAACGCCATCCCCGGCGTGACGTGCGCGCGGCCCGCCGGCGCGTTCTACGCGTTCCCGCGCGTCGAGGGCGCCGGACTCACGTCGGCCGAGCTGGCCGACGGCCTGCTCGAGGAAGCCGGCGTGGTGACGTTGCCCGGCACCGGCTTCGGCGCGGGGGGAGAAGGCTATCTAAGACTCTCCTACGCCAACTCGCAGGAGAACCTGCGCGAGGGCCTGCGGCGCATGCAGGGGTTCCTCTCGGCACGTTCGCGGGTCTGAGCCGCCGGCGCGGCTGACGCTTCCCGCGGCCGCACGCGTCCCGCGTCCCGCGTACGTCACCGGCGTGCACGCTTCGGACACCTCCGCGACGCGGAGGCACGTCGGTGCGCATGACAGGCGCTTGCCGCAGCGATGCGTCGGCCCCGGCACGCCGCGTGCAATGCGCTTCGTCACGCGCCGTCCGGCGCGGCACCCCTCGCCCGTTCGCGGGCTCACCCGCCCCCTGCGAGGAGCGCCCAGTGCGCCTTCCGAGACTGCTTTGGTTCTTGTCCCTGTGGCTGTTCGCCGCGCCCGCCGCCGCCGCGCCCGACGTACGACTTTCCGAGATCCTCGCCGCGCCGGCGCGCGACTGGGACGGCAGCGGCGCGTTCAGTTCGCGTGACGATGAATGGATCGAGCTCGTGAACGGCGGTGCGAGCTCCGTGGAC
>JANNKI010000278.1:0-5636 GCA_031396225.1 bacterium
GCCCAGTCCCACCAGGCTCACCGGCAGCCCCAGCTCGCCCGCGATGGCCAGCACCACGCCGCCGCGCGACGTGCCGTCGAGCTTGGTCGCCGCGAGGCTCGTGATCGGCACCGCCTTGGCGAACTCGCGGGCTTGCGCCAGGCCGTTGAGGCCCTGCGTGCCGTCCAGCACCAGCAGCACGTGGTGCGGCGCGCCCGGCACCAGGCGCGCGCACACGCGCGCCACCTTCACCAGTTCCGCCATGAGATTGTGCTTGGTGTGGAGCCGGCCCGCGGTGTCCACCAGCACCACGTCAGCGCCGCGCGCGCGCGCGGCGGCGAGCCCGTCGTGCACCACCGCCGCGGGGTCGGCTCCGTCGGAGCCCGCCCGCACGATCTCCACGCCGGCCCGCCCCGCCCACACGTCGAGTTGCTCGGCGGCGGCGGCGCGGAACGTGTCCGCGGCCACGAGCAGCGTGCGCCGGCCCTGGCGCGCATGGTGCGCCGCGAGCTTGCCGGCGAACGTGGTCTTGCCCACGCCGTTCACGCCCACGAGCAGGGCCACCCACGGCTTCTCCCCGCCCGGCTCGAACGTGGCACTCGGACCGGACAGGAGACGCGTGGCCGCGCGCTCGAGCGCTCCGCGCAGGTCGAGCGCCTCGTCGCGCTGGAGCAGTTGCCGGGCATCGGCGATCAGGCGGTCGGTGGTGGCGGGGCCAACGTCGGCGGCGAGCAGCGCCGTCTCGAGCGCCTCGACGGTGGCGGCGTCCACCGTGCGCTGGCCGAGGGCCACGCCCACGGCGCCCGTCAGCGCCTCACGCGTGCGTTCCAGGCCACGGCGGAAGCGATCCCAGAGGCTCATGCGTTCGGGAACCTCGCACGCGGCGCGGTCCCCTGGGGGGCCCGACCGCGCCTGCACTATCCGGCCGCCACCTCGGCGATCTCGCGGCGCGACGAGTGGCTCACGTCCACGCCATCGAGGTTCACCGACACCAGCCTCGACACACCCAGTTCCTGCATGGTGACGCCGTAGATGCAGCCGGCCGACTCCATGGTCTTCTTGTTGTGCGTGATGACCACGAACTGGGTCTTCTCGCCGAAGCGGCGCAGCATGTTGAGGAACCGCTCAACGTTGGCGTCGTCGAGCGGCGCGTCCACCTCGTCGAGCAGGCAGAACGGCGACGGCTTCACCAGGTAGATCGAGAACAGCAGCGCGATCGCGGTGAGCGCGCGCTCGCCGCTCGACATGAGCGTGATGCTCTGGAGGTGCTTGCCGCGCGGCTTGGCCACGATCTCGATCTCGGCCTCCATCGGATCCTCGCCGAGCAGGCGCAGTTCGCAGTCGCCGCCCTCGAACAGCGTCTTGAAGATGTCCTTGAAGTGGACATGCACCTTCTCGAACGTCTCGCTGAACAGCTGAGACGCCGTGACGTTGATCTTCTCGATCGCCTCGAGCAGCTGTGTCTTGGCCTGCAGCACGTCCTCGCGCTGCTGGGTGAGGAACGTGAACCGCTCCTTCTTCTTGCCGTATTCGTCGAGCGCGAGCAGGTTCACGGGGCCGAGGGCACGCAGCGTCTGGCGCGAGTCCTCGAGCCGCGCCGGTCCGTCCTCGAGCGAGAAGCCCTCGGGCAGCGGCTGTGGCACGAACGCGTTGGGGTCGATCTCGTACTCGCTTTTCAACCGCTCGAACGTGCGGTCCAACTCGGCGCGGGCCTGCACGCGATCCAGCTCCAGCTGGTGCAGCCGCTCGCCCAGTTCCGTCTGCTGGAAGCGAAGAACGCGCGCCTGGTCGTCGAGCGCCTGTACATCGCCTTTCACCGCGAGGAAGGCCTGCTGCAGCTCCACCACGCGATCGCGCTGCGAGCCCTCGGACTCGAGCAAGCCGGTGAGCCCAGCCGCGAGCCCGGACACCTGGGCCTCGAGCCCGGCGATGCCGCCGCGGTGCTGGGTCGCCTCGCCCGCGCGTGACGCGATGCCGGTGACCAGCTCCTGAACGGTCTGCTCGAGGCGCGCCCACTGTGCTTCCAGCTCCCCGGCCGCGCGCGAGAGTTGCAGCAGCGACTCGCGCGACGCCTGCGCCCGCACCGACGCCTCGTCCCGACGGGACTCGAGCGCGTGCACGGCGCCGTCGGTTTCGGCCAACTGTGCGCGCACCACGTCGAGCTCACCCTGGAACTGCGCCAGCTCGGCCACGGCCTCGGCGAGCGCGCGCGCGAGTGTTTCGATCTCGAGCCCGATGCCATCCATCTCGCGCACGCGTTCGGCCGCCTCGTTCGCGGCGAACGTTCGCTCGCGCTCGAGGCCCGCCATCTCGCGCACCTGCGATTCCAGCGCGGTGCGCGTCTCGTCCACCATCCAGCGCGCGTGATCGCGCTGCTCGATCGCGCGCGTGCGCGCGACGTCTTCGGCATCCCGCTGGTTCTGCAGGCCTTCCACCGCCAGCCCCTGTTCGGCCAGCCGGCCCGATAGCTCGCGCAGCTCGGTCTCGCGATGCAGCAGGCCGCCGGCGCCCTTGGCCGCGCCCGCGCGCACACGACCGCGCTCCCACACCTCGCCGTCCATGCTCACGAAGCGCAGCCCACCCGGCGACTCATGCGCCAGCAGTCGCGCCAGTTCGCGCGTCTCGACCACGATGACCGAGCCGAGCAATCGCTCGGCGAGGCCGCGGAAGCGCGCGTCGCAGCGCACCAGGTCCGAGGCGCGGCCCACCACTCCCGTCACCGCCGGAATGTCGAGCGGGGCGTTCGTCTGGAGCGCCGACAGGTCCACGAGCGTGGCCCGGCCGCCCTCGGGGCGGCGCAGGCGGTCGAGCGACGGCTCGATGGCGTCGCGATCCTTGACCAGCACGAACGACGCAGCTTCGCCGAGCGAGGCTTCGAGCGCGTCCAGGTAGGCGGGCGGCACTTCCAGCACGTCCGCCACCACGCCCACCAGGCCCGGCAGCGATTCGCGCTCGGCGAGCAGCGCCTTGCCGCCCTCGGACACGCCCTCGAAGTTGGCCTTGAGCTCGAGCAGCGTGCGCAGGCGCGAATCCGCCGCGGCCGCGTCCTGGCGAAGCCGCGACAGCGCCGCGTCGGCGTCGTGGATGCGGGCCTCGACGGCGCGGATCGCGTCCTCGCTGGCGCCCAGCTCGCCACGCGCGCCGGCGAGCGACTCCTCCAGCTCGCGGCGACGGTCCCCGCCCTCGACCTGGGCGCGCTCCATCTCGGCCGCGCGGTCCAGCAGTTCGGTTCGGCGCGCCTCGGCCGCCGCGCGTCGTTCGCCGAGCGACGACTGCCGTTCGCGGATGCGCTCGCAAGTGCCCTTCTTGTCGGCCTCGACCGAGAACAGGTCGAGCGACAGCTGCTTGTGTTCGGCGGCGCGGGCCCGGCTCGCGCGCAACTCCTGTTCCATCTGTTCGAGCGAGGTCTCGGCCAGCTCGGATTCGGCGTGCGCAGACTCGCGCTGTTCGCGAGTGGATCGCAGCGTGAGCTGCACTTCCTGTTCGCGAGCCTGGGTCTCGACGAGGCGCTCACGCATGCGCTGGGCCTCCTGCTCGGCCTCCTCGGCGCGGCGCAACAGTCCCGACGCTCGCTCGCGCAGCAGCACCACCTGGTGCTCGGCCGCCACGCGCGCCTCTTCGCGATCTTTCAGCCCACCCTGCGCCGTGAGCAGTTCGCGCTCGAGTTCGAGCAGCGAGAGCTTGCGGTCGGTGAGCGCGGCCTCGGCCCTGTTCAACCCGGCGGTGGTGCCCTCTCGACGCGTGGCCTCTTCCTGCCACTCCTCCTTCGCGTTCGCCTCGCGCAGTCTCAGCGCGTCGATACTGCCGGCGGTGAGCGCCAGGTCCAGGTCGCGCACCTCGTTTCGCAGGCGCTGGTAGCGGCGGGCCTTGCCCACCTGGCGCGCCAGCGAGCGCAGCTCGCGCTCGATCTCGAACACGATGTCGTTCAGCCGGGTGAGGTCGCCCTCGGTCGCGTCCAGCTTGTTGAGCGCTTCCTTCTTCCGCTGCTTGTACTTGGTGATGCCGGACGCTTCCTCGAACAGGAAGCGGCGATGCCCGGTGTTGTCGGACAGGATGTTGTCCACCATCGCGCGCTCGATCACCGAGTAGGCGTGGCTGCCCATGCCCGTGTCGAAGAACAGGTCGCGGATGTCGCGCAGGCGGCACGGCGTCTTGTTGAGGAAGTACTCGGACACGCCCGAGCGGAACACGCGGCGCGAGATCGTGACCTCGGAGAACTCCGTCGGCAGGATGCCGCGGTCGTTCTTGAACGTGACGTGCACCTCGGCCATGCCGAGCGGCTTGCGCGTGGGGCAGCCGTTGAAGATCACGTCTTCCATGGAGTCGCCGCGCAATTGCTTGGCCGACTGCTCGCCGAGCACCCAGCGGATGGCGTCGGAGACGTTGGTCTTGCCGCAGCCGTTCGGGCCGATGACGCCGGTGATGCCGTCGCCGAATTGCAGCTCCGTGCGGTCACTGAACGACTTGAAGCCCTGGATCTCGAGCTTGTAGAGGAACATCCATGCACTCCACGGGCACGCGGGAATGGGCGGGCCGGGGCATGGAATGACCCCGCAACAGGCAGTGCCTGCGCGCAGTCGGTCCGTCCACGGCTGGACCAATCCCGAGCACCGGTCGCGGGCGTCGGCCCGCGGTTCGATGTCCGAGGCGAGACCTCGGGTGTCTGTCCTGGCTGCGTGAGCGCTGTCTCGTTGGCACACCCGGCTGCGAGAGCGTGACGGCCTTCGAGTGGGTGTGCCGCAGACCAAAGTAGTGGTTCGGGGGGCCTCAGGTCAACGCGTCTGCCACGTGGCGGTGAGCGCGCGGACGGTCAGTTCCACCTCGTCTTCGGCGAGCGTGCGCGGGTCGAGCCGAAACCTGCCCGCGCGGATGATGCCGATCACCGGCGGTTGGGCGGCGCGCGCGCGCTGCTCCAGTTCGGCCGCGGCGAGCGCGGGGTGCGATACCGCCACGACCGGGCCGGGTAGCTGCTGGAGCGGCAGCGAGCCCCCGCCCACCTCGCCCGCACCGGGCACGATGTCGGCGACCAGGCCGGGAGTCCGCGCGGCGAGGTCGCGCGCCAGCCGCTCGGCGCGCGCCTGCAACTCGGCCGCGCCCGCCCCCAGCATGGCGAGCGTGGGGATCGCGGCGCGGGCACGCTCGGGATCCGCGTAGAGCGTCAGCGTCGCTTCGAGTGCCGCGAGTGCGAGCTTGTCGGCGCGGAGCGCGCGCGCGAGCGGGTGCCTCCTCGCCCTGGCGACCAGCGCCTTCTGCCCGAGCACCATGCCCGCTTGCGCGCCGCCCAGGAGCTTGTCGCCCGAGCAGGTCACCACGCTGGCGCCCGCAGCGAGGCTCTCGCCCACCGTGGGCTCGTGCTCCAGGCCGAACGCCGCCAGATCCACGAGCGCGCCGCTGCCCAGGTCCTCCACCAGCGGGATGCGATGCTTCTTCGCCAGCCGCGCCAGGTCCGCCAGGTCCGGCTGCCGCACGAAGCCCTGCATGCGGAAGTTGCTCCGGTGCACGCGCAGGATGGCGCCCACGGCCTTCCCATGCTTCGCGAGCGCCTGCTCGTAGTCGCGCATGTGCGTGCGGTTGGTGGCACCCACCTCCACCAGCGTGGCGCCGCTCATCTCCATGATCTCCGGCACGCGGAACGAGCCGCCGATCTCCACCAGTTC
>JANNKI010000335.1:0-1565 GCA_031396225.1 bacterium
GGCTCGTCGTCGGCGCGCATCACGCCGCGGCTCGCCGAAAGCGCCAGGGGCTTGAGCACGCACGGGAACCCCACCCGGCGTGCCGCGTCGCGCGGGTCTCCGGCGATCGGGACGCGCTCGAAGCGCGGCGAGGCAATGCCGGCCGCGGCGAGGATTTCGCGCATGCGGTGTTTGTCGCGCGCGGCCGCCACTGCACTCACGCTCGCGTGGCGCAAGCCGAGCGCCGCCGCGGCCGCGGCGGCGAGGATGACGCCGTCGTCATCGGCGGCGACCACCGCCCCGATTGGATGTCGCGCTGCGAACTCGACCACCGCGCGGACGGCTGGGCCTACTGCGGCGGGATCGAGCGTGAGGCTTCCCTGCGGGTTCGCCGCCGCCAGCGCCAGCGGCCGTTCCGATCCCACCACCACCTGAACGCCGAGCCGACCGGCCGCCTCGAGAAACGCTCCGGCGCGGTAGGAGGCCGTTGTGACGATGAGGAGCAGACGTTGCATGGAGTTGACCCTCTTGTGCATGCCTCACTGGGTTTTCACCGGGCGTTCCAGACACTGATTTCAATGGGATCATGAACTCGGAGGTCACCCAGAGGAAGACTCATGTTCAGCCTCCCACCCTGACTCAGTGTCCGCCAGACGCTGCAAAGCCCACCGCGAGCGGAGCGGGTGGCGCCGTCGGGCGCCGATGCGTGGGATCGCGACAGGTTGACTCGCCGGCGGGCCGCGCTCCATGGTGGGCGCATGAGCCTGCTCCTTCCCCAGACCCGAGCCGGCACCGTGCGATCGGCGACGCTGCTGAGCATCCACGGCGACCGCTATGTGGACCTCGTGATCGCGCTCGATGGCGACGCGGGCCCGCCCGTGGTCGGCCGGGTTGGCGCCGACGACTGCCCGGAATCCCTCGCGTCGGGCGAGCGCGTGAGCGTGCGTTTCACCCTGGGCGTGATGGTACGGGTGGCGCGGGAGGTCGGCTAGCGCCGTGGCGGCCCGGTCTCGCCGGCGCTAGTACCGCGGCACCGTCGGGTCCACCTCCAGCGACCAGGCCTCAATCCCACCGCGCAGGTTCTTGAGCTTGCGGAAGCCCGACTGATGCAGGAACTCGAGCGCGCGCATGCTGCGCTGGCCGCGTGTTGCCGATGAGCCCCGGGGCCCCCAGGGCGGCGAGGAGTGATTGCGAGTCCACGTCGTTACGATGCGAGGGCCCCGACGGCGATCCGGGTGGTATGCGCGCCGGCTGCGCTGTCACCGTGACCCCTGACGACAACGCCCGCGTGCCGGTCAATGGCACTCTGGTCGCGGCCAGCGACAGCGAGATCATCATTCACCGCCGCGACCGCCAAGCCGGCGACCTGCACATCCATTTCCCGCGCCTCGGCTTCGATGTCGTGGCGTCCTAGGGTGTGTTAACAATCAAACGAGCGGGCGTTGACCCCAGATGGGGATGGATGCGCGAAGCGCGGCGCATGGCAATATCAGGGCTATTGTCAAGCCGTGCGACAAAGCAGACGCCCCATCTGGGGCCAACCCGTAGGGAAAGTGCTCCAGGCGACCGATTGCGGCGTTGCTGCT
>JANNKI010000340.1:0-3992 GCA_031396225.1 bacterium
CGAGCGAGCGGCAGAAGCGCATCGTCTCATCGTAGTCGGCCGTCTGCTTCCACTTGGTGCGCTCGGCCTTGGTGAGCCAGATGCGCGGCACGTTCTCGTCCACAGCCGGGTCAGGCGTGAGTTGGGCGGACCCGCCGGTGATCACGGCCTTCACCGCGGAATCCGGTGACCAGGGCGCGGGGCGTGTGAGCCGCAGGCCCTGGGCGTGGACGGACGAAGCGAGCAGGATGGAAATCGCGACGAGGCCGGCGCGGACGAGTGCAGGGGTTCGGAACATGCGCGGAAAGGTTAGCACAGCGGTGCGCGAGCCCGCGGTCGGGGCGCGAGCCCGCGATGGCCCCGGCGTCGGCTATCCGGTCGACTCCGTCACGAGCGCGGCCCCCGCCGACTTCCGCCCACGCGCCCTCCGCGGCACGCGGTTCCAGCTGCCGCCCGCCAGCGCCACCATGAGCGCCTTCTGGAGGTGCAGCCGGTTCTCTGCCTGCTCCACCACCACGCTCCGCGGCCCGTCGATCACCGCGTCAGTGACTTCCTCGCCACGGTGCGCGGGCAGGCAGTGCATGAACACGGCATCGGCGTTGGCCGCAGCCATCATGCGCTCGTCCACCGTGTAGCCGCTGAACGCGATGCGCCGCCACTCGGCCTCTTCCTCCTGCCCCATGCTCGTCCACGTGTCCGTGTACACCATGTCGGCGCCGCGCACGGCCTCGTAGGGATCGCGCACGCGCTTGACCGCGCCCTTCGCACGCGCTTCCGCGTCGAGGTAGAGCCCCGCGTCGGGCTCGAAGCCGTCCGGAACGGCGACGCGAAGGCGATAGCCGAACAGCGTGCTGGCCTCGAGCCACGAGTGGAGCACGTTGTTGCCGTCGCCCACCCACGCGATGGTGATGCTGTCCAGGTCGCGGCCCGCGCGCCAGAGCGTGTAGAGGTCGGCGAGGATCTGGCAGGGGTGCGAGTGGTCGGTGAGCGCGTTGATCACCGGGATGGTGGCGTGCTGGGCCAGGCGCTTGACCAGACGGTGCGAGAACGTGCGCACCACGAGCAGGTCCACCATGCCCGAGAGCACGTGCGCCACGTCCTCGACGCTCTCGCGTCCCGACTCGCTGACTTCCGCAGCACCCAGGTCCACGACGTCGCCGCCCAGCTCGTGCATGCCCACGGTGAACGACACGCGTGTCCTGAGCGACGGCTTGTGGAACACGAGCGCTGCGGTCTTGCCGGCGAGCGGCCTGGGTGCGCGGGGCGTGCCGCGCGCGGCGCGCAGGCGATCGGCCTCGGCGAAGAGCTCCAGCACGAACGCGCGGTCGAGTGCCGCGAGGTCCACCAGGTGTTCGGGCGCACCGGGCATTCGGATGTGCTCCTTTCTCAGGAACTCTCTCATGAGATCACCGGCAGCGACGGGTCGGACGATGCGGCCGCTGGCATGGGCAACACGTACGAACGCGCCTGGCGCGCGGCCTCCTCGGAGGCTCCGGCGACCAGGTCGAGCGTCATGGCGACTTCGTCGCAGGCGTGGCGCTTGGGGCAGCGCACGCAGTCGGTCCACACTTTGCGCGGAATGGACTCGCGCGCCTCGGCGCGGAAGCCCGAGCGCTGAAAGAACGCCACCTCGCGTGTGAGCGCGATGATGCGCGGCAACCCGAGCACCCTCGCGTCGTTCACCACGACTTCCACGAGTGCCGCCCCGAGCCCTTTTCCATGCGCGTCGGGCCGCACCGCCAGTGAGCGCACCTCGCCCAGGTCCCGCCACAGCAGCCTGAGCGCCGCGCACGCGACAATGGTGCCGGAGGCACCATCCGACGAGATCCGCTCCACGACATGAAACTCGCGCACGCACTGGTAGAGCTCCGAGACTGGTCGCGGCAGCAGTGCCCCCTCCACGACGTAGGGCGCCATCACGCCCGCGATGCCGGGTACGTCCGCGACGCGCGCGCGGCGCAACACGAGGTTCTCGCCGACCACGCGCGTGGCTCCGGCATCGAGTTCGGCCTCCGGCCGAACTCCCGTCGGGAGCGCCACCGGCCCCGGAGCCACGCGCGACGACTCGCGCGGCATGCCGTCCTCGGGCGAGCGCACGTCGGCGTCGTCGCCCGGGCCCAGCCCCAGCCGCGCCTCGGCGATCGCAAGCTGGTGTGCGGTGGAGCCCGCGCCCGGCGCGTGCGTGCGGCGCGCGATGGCCGCTTCGACCGTGAGTGCGGCGAGGCGCTCGCCGGTAAAGTGCGGCGACAGGGCCAGCCGCTGCTCGAGCGGTAGTGCCGCGGGCTCGCACGCGGCCAGCTCGGCGGCGGCCCAGAGGGAGCCCACGACGCGATGAGCGTCGCGGAACGGCACGCCCTCGGCCACGAGCGCGTCGGCGAGTTCGACCGCCAGCAGATCGGTGGTGAGCGAGGCGGCGATGCGCTCGGGCCGCGGCACCAGCGCGTCGATCGCGGGCGGGAGCGCTGCCAGCAGGTTCTCGAGCGTGTCCGCCGTGTCGAACACAGCCTCTTTGTCCTCCTGGAGATCCTTCTGGTACGAGCTCGGCAGTCCCTTCAACAACGTGACCAGTCGTTGCGCGTTCGCGAGCAGCCGTGCGCTCTTGCCGCGGGCCAACTCGAACAGGTCGGGGTTGCGCTTCTGGGGCAGCAGGCTCGAGCCGGTCGAGAACCCGTCCGGCGCCAGAAACCAACCGAACGCCGGTGAGCAGAAGATCACCAGGTCTTCGGCCAACCTCGACAGGTGCACACCCAACAGCGCCGCGGCATTCAGGTACTGCACCGCGAAGTCGCGATCGCCCACGGCGTCCAGCGAGTTCATGGCCAAACGCGAGAAACCGAGCCGCGTGGCGAGTGACGCGCGGTCGTAGCGAAGCGGCGTGCCGGCGACCGCACCCGCCCCGAGCGGCAGGCGGTCGGCCGCCTCGCGCGCCTCGGCGAAGCGCTCTTCGTCGCGCGCGAACGCCTCGACGTGTGCCAGCCACCAGTGCGCGAGCCGCACGGGTTGCGCCGGCTGGAGGTGCGTGTAGGCCGCACAGGCGAGGTCGCCGGATTCGCGCGCCTGCGTGACGAGCGCACGCTCCAGCTCGCGCACGCCCTCCACGGCGGTGTCGCACAGCCGCATGACGTGCATGCGGAGCAGCGTGGCGACCTGGTCATTGCGCGAGCGGCCGGTGTGCAGCCGGCGCGCGGGCTCGCCTGCGCGATCGCCCAGGGCGGACTCCACCGCCGAGTGCACGTCCTCGCCCGCCAACACCACCTGGCCGGAGGCCAGGCTGCTTTCCAAGCCGTCGCAGGCCGCGACGAGCGCCTGGCACTCGGCCTCGGTCATCACGCCGCATTCGGCGAGCGTGGTGGCATACGCGCGCGACAGCGCCAGCTCCTCGGTCACGAGCCGGGCGTCCACCGGCAGCGAGTCGTTGAGCTTCTGTGCGCGCGAGTCGAGGCCGGCCGCGAGCCGGCCCAGCCACACCGCTGCTTTCTTCAGCTCAGCCACGGACGGGCGCCCCTTCCGAGCAATCGTCACGCATGGGTGCCCACCTCGGCGGCCTTCTTCGCACCATTCCCGCGCTGCGCGGCCGTGGCGAGCGGCAGGCCGAACAGGCGGATGAAGCCCTCGGCGTCGCTCGGGCGGTAGCCGGACATGTTGAACGAGGCCAGGTCGGGGCGGTGGAGCGTCTGCGGGCTGGTGCGGCCCACAGCCACGGCGCGGCCCTTGAAGAGCTCGAGCGTGACCTCACCGGTGGCCACCTCGAGTGCCGTGTCCGCGAACGACTGGAGCGCGCGGCGGAGCGGCGAGAACCACAGCCCGTTGTAGACCAGGTCGGCGTAGCGCGTGCCCAGTTCGAGGCGCGCGCACAGCAGGTCGTGCGGCAGCACCAGCCGGCAGAGGTCATCCAGTGCTTCGTGCAGCACGGTGCCGCCCGGTGTCTCGTAGACTCCGCGCGACTTCATGCCCACGAGCCGGCTCTCCACCACGTCGGCGCGGCCCACGCCATGCCGGCCCGCCACCTGGTT
>JANNKI010000342.1:0-10910 GCA_031396225.1 bacterium
AATCGCGCAGCCCGGGCGCGTCGCTGGCGATCACCGCCGTGCCGCACGCCGAGGCCTCGACCACGGTCAGCCCCCAGCCCTCCTTGGGCGACGGCTGGAGCACCGCCCACGACGCTCGCAGCCGCGCGACCTTCTGCTCGCCCGGCAGGAACCCCAGGAACTCCACGGAACGCTCGAGCCCCAGCCGCTGCACCTCGCGTCGAAGCGTCTCGCCGTGCGGACCGTCGCCGATGATCTCGAGCCGCGTCTCCGGCAACCGGCGAAGCACGGACGGCAGCGAGCGCAGCACCCAGTCGAGTCCCTTGTAACGGCGGAGGCGCCCGACGAACGTGAGCGTGGGGCGCTCCGACTTGGGGACGGAGGCGTCGGCGCGGTATCGCTCGTGATCCACGCCGCAGTGCACCACGGTCACGCGTGCGGCATCGATGCCGCGCGCCACCAGGTCATCGCGCGTGCTCTCCGAGATGGCCACGAACCGGCAGCGACCATAGGCGGCGGGCATCAGGGCCTCGAGCGCCACCACGTAACAGGCCACGATCGGGTGTGCCTCGCGGAACACCGTATTCCCGAACAGGTGCGGCACGATCACGGCCACCGGCACGCGCGTGAACCACGGCGTGAAGCACGGCACCTTGTTCACGTCCTCGACCACCAGGTCGGGGCTCGACGCGCCCGAGAACTCGCGGCGCAGGATGCCGGGCACGAGCAGGTTGAAGTTCCACCACGTGCCACGGCGGACGATGCGCATGCCCCTGTGCTCGGCTTCGGGGGCACCGCCCGGGAACGTCGCGGCGAGCCACGTCACGCGCCAACCACGACGCACCGCCTCGAGCAGCACGTGCTCCAGGTGCAGTTCGGCGCCCCCCGCCTCGGGGTGCGCCGGATCCCGGAAGTTGATCGCGAGCAGATGTCGGGTCATCGACGGATCACCGGCGGCGTCCGACCGTCCCGATCACATGACAGGTGTTGAGCGCCCAACGACGACCGCGGAGCCGGGTCCGGAGCGCGTCCCAGCCTTGCGACCACGCGGCGGGTCCGCGCGGATGCAACGGCAGTCGGACGCCCAGCCCACGCTTCAGCAACTCGCGCACGACGCGGTACCACAACCCGGGCACCATCCAGTCGCCGTAGCTGCGCGTCACCTCGAGGCCGGACCCGCGTACGAGGTGCTCGAGCTCGCGCACGGTGAACTGCGTCTCCCACCCCGCGAACCAGCGATTGGCCAGGATGAGCAGCTTCTTCATGACGGTATAGAGGTGCCAGGTCTGCGGCACGTCCACCAGGACCCGCCCGCCGGGGCGCGTGATGCGCGCATTCTCGGCGAGCAGCGGGCGCGGGTCGCGAAAGTGTTCGAGCAATCCCTGATGGAACGACACGTCGATGGCGCCGTCGCGAAACGGCATGCGAGTGGCGTCCGCCTGCACGAACATCACCGGGATGCGCTGCGACAGGGCCTGCCGTTTCACGAGCCCGAGCGACGCGGGCGAGTAGTCGAGCACGATGCCGCGCGCACCGAGTCGCGCCAGCTCCAGCAGGTCGCGGCCCGAGCCCGCCCCGATCTCCATGACCAGGCGCCCCTCGACGGGTCCGTCGGCCAGCACTTCGCGCACGAGCCGTCCGCCGGTGGAATAGGTTTCGTCCAGATCCTGCCGGTGTCCCTTCCAGTAGGACTCCCAGTGTTCCAGCGTCGAGGCGCGCGCCATCGCTCCCCCTACTCGCCCCAGCGCAGGCGTTCGCCCAGCGTCGGGGGTAGACCCGCCTCGCGGATGCACTCGATGGCGCGCTCGATATCGTACTCGACGCGCACGTGCTCGAACGTCCATGCCTCGTCGTCCCACAACAGGTAGCCGGCGCGCGGGTCGCCGTCGCGCGGCTGGCCCACGCTCGGGACCACGATGAGATAGCGCCGGTCGCGGCGTCCAGGGATGTGCGCGTCGCGCGAGTAGGTGGCGCGCCGGTCGTCCAGGTCGAATGTGCCCGGGTAGTGCGAGTGGCCCACGAAACACACGGGCTCGCTGCACGCGTCCATCTCCTGCACCGCTTCGCTCGGCGTGAAAACGTAGTTCCACTCCGCGGGCTGCGCCGGCGACCCGTGCACCAACCGCGCGCCACGCCACGGCATTGAGAATGGCAGCGCGCGCAGGTAGTCGAGGTGTTCCCGGCGCAGGACGCCGGCGGTCCAGCGCGCGGCGGCCGCAGCCTCGACATTGAAGTTCTCGAGCCAGATCGGATCGAACACCGCCTGGTCGTGGTTGCCGAGCACCGCGGCCTGGATGAGCGGCCGTAGGCGTTCGACGCACTCGTTCGGCGAGCCGCCGTAGCCCACGAAGTCCCCGAGGCAGACCATGTCCCCGGCGCCGCGCTCGGCGGCGTCGGCGAGCACCGCGTCGAGCGCCTCGAGGTTCGCGTGCACGTCGGTCAGCACGGCATGCCGCATCAGAACTCCGCCGGTCGGAGCCGGCGCGCGGCTCGGTCGAGAACGCCGTTCACGAATCGCCCCGACTCCTCGCTGCCGAACGTGCGCGCGATCTCGATGGCCTCGTCGAGCACCACGCGCGCGGGCGAGCCCGGTCGCGACAGCAGCTCGGCCACGGCCACGCGCAGCACGGCGCGGTCGGTGGCGGCGAGCCGGGCGACCTGCCAACGCTCCTCGAGCGCGGACTGGAGTTCCGCGTCCACTTCGGCGCCGCGGGCCTCCAGCGCGCTGACCAACGTCTCGATCAGCTCGAGCTGGTCACCCGAGAGGCGCTCCTCCTGCTCGCGTCGCAGGCTCCACGCGAACGGGTAGGCGTCCCCCGCCACATCGGCCTGGTAGGCCACGCGAAACGCCACCTCGCGCGCGCGCCGGCGAGCTCCCGTTGCGGGGCTCACGACTGCCCCCGCGCCGTCGCGTAGAGCCCGGCCATGCTCACCGCCGCGAGCGCCGTCTGCGCACCCGTGTTGCCGTGCGTGCCGCCGCAGCGAGCCTCGGCCTGCGCGGCGTCGTTCACGGCGAGCACACCGAGCAGCACCGGCACGCCCGTGTCGAGCGCCACACGTTGCAGGCCCTGCGTTGCGCCATCAGCCACCAGCCGGAAGTGCTCGGTCTCGCCGCGGATCACCACGCCGAACGCGAGGATGGCGTCGAACCGTCCCGAGTCCGCCGCCCACGAGGCCGCCACCGGTAGTTCGAGGCTGCCCGGCACCCACGTCAGCTCCACGTTCTCGTCACGCGCGCCCGCGCGGCGCAGCGTGTCGAGCGCGGCGTCCACGAGGCGCCGCACGTACTGCTCGTTCCAGCGCGCGGCCACGACCGCGAAGCGAAGCCCCTCGGCGCTCACGGGTCCTCCTGCGCGAGTTCGAGTAGGTGCCCGAGCTTGTCGCGCTTGGTGGACAGGTATCGGCGGTTGTGGCGGTTGGGTTTCACCTGCACCGGCACACGGCTCTCGATCGTGAGCCCGTACGCCTCGAGCCCGACCACCTTGCGAGGGTTGTTCGTGAGTAGGCGGATCCGGCGCACGCCCAGGTCGGCCAGGATCTGCGCTCCGATGCCGTAGTCGCGCAGGTCGGCGGCGAAACCCAGCTTGAGGTTCGCGGTGACCGTGTCGTAGCCGCGGTCTTGAAGCTTGTACGCACGCAGCTTGTTCGCCAGCCCGATCCCCCGTCCCTCCTGCCGCAGGTAGAGCAGCACGCCCGAGCCGTGCCTCGCGATGGCGCGCAGCGCGGCGTGCAACTGCGCGCCGCAATCGCAGCGCTGCGAGCCGAACACGTCGCCGGTCAGGCACTGGGAATGCACGCGCACGAGTGCGGTCTGGCGCGGCGAGATGCGCCCCTTCACGAGCGCGATGTGATGATCGCCCTCGAGCACGCTCTCGTAGAGGTGCAACTGGAACACGCCCTCGGGCGTGGGCAGCGGCACTTCCAGCAGCGGTCGCACGAGCTGCTCGCGCTGGCGCCGCCACTCGATGAGGTCGCGGATGGTGAGGATGCCGAGCCCGTGCAGGCGCGCGAACTCGCGCAGCTCGGGCAGTCGCATCATGTGGCCATCCTCGTCGAGGATCTCGCACACGGCCGCCACCGGGTGGAGCCCCGCGAGGCGGCACAGGTCCGGCGCCGCCTCCGTGTGTCCGGCACGGCGCAACACACCGCCGGGCATCGCCCGCAGCGGGAACACGTGACCCGGACGCACGAGGTCGCCCGCCACCGCCCCGGGCCGCGCGAGCGCGCGCAGCGTGCGGGAGCGGTCGAACGCCGAGGTGCCGGTGGTGGTGCCGCGTTTGGCGTCCACCGACTCGGTGAACGGCGTGCCGAACTTGGACGTGTTGTCCGACACCAACAGCTTGAGCCCAAGCCGGTCCGAGATCTCCGGCGCCATCGGGGCGCACAGGATCCCGCGACAGTGCTTGACCGCGAAGTTCACCAGCGCGGGCGTTGCGTGCTCGGCGGCGAACACGATGTCCCCCTCGTTCTCGCGGTCAGCGTCGTCCACGACGATCACCATGCGGCCGGCCTTGATGCGGCGGAGCGCCTCGTCCACGGTCAGCATCGCGTCGTCCTGCGCGGGGCGCCGGGTCCGGCGCGCGGCCGGGCGGCGTGAGGTCTTGAGCACGGGGGTCACGTTGGTCGTCCCTCGCCCGTGACCTCGAGCATGCGCGCGAGATAGCGGGCCAGCAGGTCCACTTCGAGGTTCACCCGGGCGCCCGGCGCGTAGGTTCCGGCCAAGGTGACCGCGAGTGTGTGGGGAATGTACGCGATTTCGCAGCCCGAGTCGGTGAGCGCGGCGACGGTGAGGCTCACGCCGTCCACGGTGAGCGAGCCCTTGAGCGCGACGAAGCGGCGGAGTTCCGCGGGCACCGCCAGCGTGACGCGGCGGCCGTCGCCCTCGCTCGTGCTGGCGAGCACCTCGCCCACCTGGTCCACGTGGCCCTGCACCAGGTGGCCACCGAGGCGGTCGCCGAAGCGCAGCGAGCGTTCCAAGTTCACCGGCGTGCCTTCGCGCCACTCGCCGAGCGTGGTGCGCACGAGTGTCTCGGGCACGGCCTCCACCGCGAACCGGCCCGGCTCCACCGCCACCGCGGTGAGGCAGCATCCGGAGCAGGCGAGGCTGTCACCGACGCGCGCGTCTTCCAGCACGACCCGCGCCGCGATCCAGAAACGCCGACCGTCGGGACGCGACTCGACGGCCTGCACGCTGCCCAGTTCCTCGACCAGTCCGGTGAACATGTCAGCGCTCCAGATCCACGGTCAGCCGGGAGTCGTCGCCCACGCGGGCCACCGACACCAGGCGCCCGCGCGCCGCGCCCGCGAGCGCGAGGTCGAGTCCCGCGCACCAGGGCAGGCCCCCTCCCAGAACGATCGGCGCGGCATAGATCACGAGTCGCTGAACGAGCCCCGCGCGCAGGAACGCCGTGCCGAGCGTGGCACCGCCCTCGAGCAGCACCTCGTGGCGCCCCTCGCGTGCGAGCCGGCGCGCGAGTGCCACCGGCGAGACGCGGCCGCGTGCCGCTGCCAGCCGCCATACCGTCACGCCGCGCGCGACGAGTGCGCGTTCGCGCGCCGCCGGAGCGGCCGCCGTGCACGCCACCACGGTGCCGCGCGCGAGCGCCGGGGAGAAAAGCCGCAACGAGAGCGGCAGCCGGAGCCGCGAGTCCACGACGACACGCAGGGGGTCCAGCGCGCGGCCGAGGGTGCGCGCCGTGAGTCGCGGGTCGTCGGCGCGAGCCGTGCCTGCGCCCACCACGATGGCATCGCTCGCCGAGCGCAGGCGATGCCCGTCGGCGCGCGCGGCGGCGCCCGTGATCCAGCGGGAGCGACCGCGCGAGTCGGCGATGCGCCCGTCGAGCGTGGCCGCCACCTTCCAGGTGATGCGCGGCCGCCTGTGCTCGTGCGCGCACAGGTAGCCCGCGATCTGGGCGCGGGCTTCGCGTGCGCGCAGTCCCACCTCGACCTGCACGCCGGCGGAGCGCAGTCGGCGCAGCCCTCGGCCGTTCACGCGCGGGTCCGGATCGCGCGTGGCCACCACGCAGCGCACGATGCCGGCTTCGACCAGCGCCTCCGCACAGGGCGGCGTGCGGCCCCAGTGCGCGCATGGCTCGAGTGTCACGTATAGCGTGGCGCCGCGCGCCGAACGGCCCGCTGCGCGCAGCGCCTCGACCTCGGCGTGATCGCGACCGAGCGCGCGATGCCAGCCCTGGCCCACGACTCGCCCGCCGCGCACGAGCACCGCTCCCACGATGGGATTCGGCGCCGTGCGCCCACGGCCCCGCTCGGCGAGACGCAGGGCGCGAAGCATGTGAACGGTGTCGGTGGAGCGACGATCGAGCGCGGCGGACATGAAGACCCCGGATGGATTCGCGGGGCGCGGACGATCGCACGGCACGGCCGGGCGCGGCCTGGGTTCCGGCCGCCCGTCGTGAAGCGCGCTCCTCCTTCTCTCATCCCGACTGTCACGGTCGGCCCCGGAATCTCACCGGGTCTGCCCGGGTGCGTGTGCACCCGGGCTCGCGGGCTGTACCGCCGGTGGGGGTTTGCGCCCCGCCCCGAAGGAAAAGCGGCAAGGAGTGTAACGGCCGGCCGTTCGCGAGGTCAAAGCTCGTGCGATCGCCCCGACCCTCGACGCAGGAAAGGCTTGTCCGCCCACCTCGACTCGTGTTCCCATGGTGAGTGTCCTTACAGGCATTCCTCCCCCGGGGCTCCCATGCGCCGAACGCTCGCGATCCTCCTCGTCGCCATCACGCTCGCGATGTCCTTCGCCGCCCTTGCCCCGCGCCGTGCCGCGACCCGCGCGCAGGCCGCTAACGACTTCACGCACTTCGAGAGCGGGCACGTGCATCCGATTGACATGACGCCGGATGGCGCCCGGCTCCTCGCCGTCAACACGGCCGCTGGCCTGCTCGTCGTCTTCGACCTCACCGGGCCGGCGCCCACGCGGGTCGCCGAGATCCCGGTGGGACTCGAGCCCGTCTCGGTGAGGGTGCGCAACAGCTCCGAGGCGTGGGTGGTGAACCATCTCTCCGACGACGTGAGCATCGTGGACCTCGCCACGCTCCACGTGCGCGCCACGCTCGGCGTGGGCGATGAGCCCGCCGACGTGGTGTTCGCCGGCACGCCGGCGGGCGCGTGGGTGAGCGTGTCGCAGGAGGATGCGATCAAGGTGTACGACCCCGCGAACCTGGCCGCGCCGCCCCAGGTCGTCGCCGTCCCCGCCCGCAAGCCGCGTTCGCTGGCGGTGAGCGCGGATGGCGCCTCGGTGTACGCCGCGATCTTGAACGGCAGCGACGGCGCGACGGTGCTGTCCGAGGCCGAGGCCGGCGACTCGCTGCCGGCGCCGCAGCCACCGATGCGAGCGGGGCTTCCGCCGGCACCCCGGGTGGGGCTGCTCGCGCACTACACGGCGGGTCACTGGCGCGACGTGTCGGGCAAGCTCTGGGACTCGAAGATCCCCTACACCGTGCCACGCGTGGAGCTGCTGCGACTCGACGCGGACGCCCGCGCCATCGCCCAGTCGCACGGCGAGCTCGCCACGAACCTGTTCGCCGTCGCCGTGGATCCGGTGACCGGTGCGTGCGCGGTGGCCGGGACCGAGGCCCGCACCGAGGTACGCTTCGAGCCCAACCTGCGCGGCCACACCACCGAGACGCGCGTGGCTCTCGTGCCTCCCGGGGGGCCGACGACGCTCGTGGGTCTCAACCCTCACGTCAACTACGCGGTGCCCACCGGCGCGCAGGCCGAGCGGGATTCGTCGCTGTCCATGCCCACCGGCATCACGTGGTCGCCCGATGGCCAGCGAGTTTTCGTGAGCGCGCTGGGGTCCGACAAGCTCGCCGTGCTGAGCGCCGCGGGCGCGCTGCTCGCTCGCGTGCCCACGGTGGCGGGGCCCACCGGCGTCCTCGTGGACGGCGCGCGCCAGCGCGTCTACGTGCTCGGGCGCTTCCGCGGCCAGCTCCAGACGCTGTCCGCGGCCACGCTCCAGAGTGTCGCCGTGACCTCGCTCGGCTTCGATCCATCGCCTGACGACATCGTGAACGGGCGTCGGTTCTTCTACGGCGGCTTCACGTCGGGGCACGGCGACCAATCGTGCGCCAGTTGCCACCTGTTCGGCGACCTCGACAACCTGGCGTGGGATCTCGGTGATCCCACGGGCGACATGGCGCCGGTCCCGCCCGGCATGCTCGACCCGCTGTTGACGCCCATGCATCCCATGAAGGGTCCCATGGCCACGCAGAGCCTGCGCGGGCTCCCGAACACGGGACTCCTCCACTGGCGCGGCGATCGCGCCGACTTCCTCGCGTTCCAGGGCGCCACGCAGGGCCTGCTCGGGCTGGCGTCACCGCTTCCCGACAGCGAGATGGTGGCGATGTCGCGGTTCGTGCTGCCGCTCGCCTATCCGCCGAACCCGCTCCAGAACCTGGATCGCACGTTCCGCAACGCGCCCACCGGGCAGCCGAGCGCCGAGCGCGGCCGGCAGTTCTTCGTGGGCACGCCGGTGGACGGTGGCCAGACCTGCGCGTTCTGCCACGCCCTGCCCACGGGCACGAACCGGCAGCACATCAATCGCTTCGCGCTTCAGGAAGCGCAGGACATGAAGATCCCGCACCTGCGCAACCTCTACCAGAAGACGGGATTCACCGACGCCCCGGGTGCTGTGAACAAGCGCGGCTTCGGCTTCATCCACAACGGCGCCATCGACAACCTGTTCGCCTTCCTCAAGTTTCCCGGCTTCAATTTCGCCGGGGGCGCCACGGGTGACGCGCAGCGCCGCGACCTGGAGGCCTACCTGCTGGCGTTCGACACGGGGATGGCACCGGCGGCGGGCGCGCAGGTCACGTTCGATGGCGGCGCCGGCGACGTGTCGCGCGTCGCGCGCATGGACACGCTCACCGCGCGGGCCAACGCGGGAGACTGCGACGTCGTGGCGAACGGTCGCGTGGGTGGAGTGCGGCGCGGCTGGAAGCTCACCGGTGCGCTCTGGCAGCCCGATGTCGCCGGCGAGCAGGACCTGACAAGCGCGCAGTTGCGATCTCTTGCCGCGAGCGGAAGCGAGGTGACGGTGATGGGCGTGCCGCTCGGCAGTGGCACGCGCATGGGGCTCGACCGCGACCGCGACGGCCACGCGAACGGCGACGAGCTCGCGGCGGGCAGCGATCCCGGCGATCCCGCCTCGACGCCCGCCACGGTGGGCGTGACTCCTCCGCTCGGTGTCACGGGTAGCGCGCTCCGCGGCGCGCTCCCCAACCCATTCCGCGGCGACACGCGCTTCGAGTTCGCGCTCGCCCGCGCTGCTCGGGCCGAGTTGGTGGTGTACGACGTGCTCGGCCGCGAGGTGCGGGTGCTCGCGCGCGGCGCGGCGTGGCCCGCGGGCGTGCACGCGCTGGCGTGGAACGGTCGGCGCGACGACGGCTCGCCGGCAGGCGCAGGACTCTACTTCGTGCGGCTGCGTCTGACCGACCGAAGCTTCACGCGCACGGTCGTCAAACTGGACTGAAGCCCCCGCTCGGGCAAGCGGCGGACCGTGGCGATCGTTTGAGCACGCACCGCACCGCACATTAGAGTGGCGATCCCGCCCGCCGTTCACCCGAAGGGAGCCAGGATGCGTTCCCGCACCATCGCCAAGCCGAGCCTCGCCGCGCTCGCGGTCGGCTTACTCGCGGCCGCCACCATTACGCTCCTCGCGACCGCGGATGCAACTCGACCCGCGCGCTCGGTCACCTATCCGATCCGCGCGATGGGTACCTACGTAAACGTTACCATCGTCACGGCGGACTCGGCGGGCTCGCTGGAGGCGGCGCTCGCCGCCCACCGGGCCGTGCGGCTCGTGGACTCGCTCATGAGCAACTGGACCAGCACGAGCGAGGTGGCGCGCATCAATCGTGTCGCCGACTCGGTGACGACCCCGGTGCAGCCACTCGTGGCCGACGTGCTCGCGCGCTCGCTGCGCGTGTGGCGCGAGAGCGAGCACACGTTCGACATCACCGTGGAGCCGCTGGTGCGCGCTTGGGGCTTCATCGGGGGGCCACGTCGCGTGCCGAGCGAGGCCGAGGCGCGCGCCGCGCACGCGCTCGTGGGCGCGGGGGACGTGGCGTTCGACAGCGCCGCCGGCACCGTGCGCTTCGGACGCCGCGGCATGCGCGTGGACCTGGGCGGCATCGCCAAGGGCTACGCGGTGGACCTCGCGATGCAGGCGTTGCGCAAGCATGGCGTGCGCGACGGTCTGGTGGACGCCTCGGGCAACATGATGTCGGTCGGCCACCCGGCGGGCGGCAAACACTGGCGGATCGGGCTGCGCGATCCGCGCGACAAGGGTCCGTGGTTCGCACGCATGCGGCTCGCGGGCGATGCGATCTCCACGTCGGCGAACTACGAGCAGTTCGTGGACCACGATGGCAAGCGCTACGGCCACATCCTCGACCCGCGCACGGGACGCCCAGCCAGCGGCTTGCTGGCGGTGACGGTGGTGGCTGCGGACGCGACGACGTCCGACGCCTGGGACACGCCCCTCTACGTGCTGGGCCTGGAAGGCGCGAAACGAAAGTCGCTCGAACGCTCGGACGTCGCGTCGGTGCTCGTGCAGCCGGGTGACGGCGTGGACACCGTGTGGGTCGAGTCTTCGCTTCGTGCGCGGTTCGAACTGGAGCCTTCGGCGACTCGACGGTTCGTGGTGCGGTACTTCTAGGGGAATCTCGTCGATTCGGCATCCGTCGAAGGCCATGGCAAGCGACTGGTCAGAAGCCCGGGGCTTCCGACGCTTACCCGGGTCGAGTAGCCGCTCGAGTCAGGAAGCCGGTGGAGGCCCTCGGACGCGCCGGCAGGTGGAGCTTGCGTGCGTCCCACTCGCCCCCGTGTTGCGAGCGTCGCCAACGGGCCCGGTTCGGGCTCGGCCGATCGATTCGCACCATCCCGCATTGCATCCCGCACGCTTTGGATGGCGCGTC
>JANNKI010000354.1:0-4239 GCA_031396225.1 bacterium
CTCATGCCGCTGGGGATCCGCGTGGCGTGGCGGGTGGGCTGGCTCGACCATCCCGAGGCCCGCAAGCTCCACACACACGCCACCGCCGTATCGGGCGGCGCCGTGGTGTTCGTGGCGGCGGTGATCGCGTGGGGGCTGACACTCGCGCGCATGCCGCATTCGCCCGCCGACTGGGAGGCCTGGTACCTGCTCTCGGGGGCGGCGCTCACGCTGGCCGTGGGGCTCTGGGACGACCGCTTCGGCATGGAGCCCGGCGTGAAGATGCTGGCGCAGGCCGCAGCGGCCACCATGCTCATCGCCGGCGGGCTCGTGCCCGACGTGGGGCTGCCCGTGGGGATCGAGGCCGTGCTCACGCTGGTGGCGCTCGTGGCGCTCATGAATGCCGTCAACTTTCTCGACAACATGAACGGCATGGTCGGGGGGCTCTCCGCCATCGCGCTGGCCGGCTTCGCGTGGACCTCGATGGAGCGCGGGGCCAATGGCGTGGCGGCGGCGCAGATGGCCCTGGCCGGCGCGTGCGTGGGATTCCTGCCCCATAACTTCCCCCGGGCACGCATCTTCCTCGGGGACGCGGGCAGCCTGTTCCTGGGGTATAGTCTCGGCGCATCCGCGCTCATGACCATGGAGGGAGCGGCCCCCGGCTGGGGCCGTGCCGGGGCCCCGCTCATGCTGGCTTACCCGGCATTCGACATGATCTTCGTGATCCTCACGCGCCTGCGCGACGGCCGACCCGTGTACCAGGGCGGCAGGGACCACACCAACCACCGACTTGCGAGTGTCCTCCAATGTCCGATCCGAACCGTCCTTCTGATGTGGGCCAGTGGGGCCGCCCTATGCGCCGCCGGGTTAAGTATGCTGCACCTAAATCGGGCGGGGCCGACGCTGCTCCTGTGGGGCCTGTCGACGATGCTGCTGCTCTGGAGCGGGCTGCGATTATCGTCCGTGCCGATCGCCCCGCGCCCCGCACCGACATCGAAGTGATCGGTGCGCCGCGCGCGCACGCCGCGCGCGAGTCCCACGAACCGGACGAGCACGACGAGAAGCTCCGCGAGTTGGTGGTGCACATGGCCAAGGGGCTCGTGGATCATCCCGACGACGTGTCGGTGGAAGTCCGGGAGGCCGGCGACGGCGGCGAGTTGGAGCTACGCGTACACCCCGACGACATGGGCCATGTGATCGGCAAGCAGGGCCGCACGGCGCGCTCGTTGCGCCTGGCACTGGGCGCGGCGGCGGGTCGCATCGACCGCCGCATGGGGCTGGAGATCGAGGACTGACGAGCCTGGCGATCGGCCGCATCGGGCGCCCGCACGGCGTGGCCGGCGAGTTCTACGTGGACGGCTGCTCGCTCAAGCCGGAGCAACTGCTGGCGTTGGGCACGCTGGAGTGGCGGAGCGCCCGCGGCGAGACGCGCACGGTGAAGCTCGTGCGCGTGCGCGCTGCGGTGGACCGACTGCTCGTGACGGTCGAGGGCGTGACCACGCGCGAGGCGGCCACGGTGCTGGTGAACGGCACGTTCCGGACCGAGCCCGACCGCCTGCCCGACCCCGGCCCGGGTGTGTCCTACGCGTACGAGCTCGCCGGAATGCTCGTGGTGGACACGACCGGGCGCGAGCTGGGGCGCGTCGCGGACGTGATCTTCAATGCCGACCAGCCGCTGCTCCAGCTGGAGGGGCCGCAGGGCAAGCTCCTGCCGTGTCAGCGTCCGTTCATGAAGCACGTGGACATGGCGGCGCGCGTGATCACGCTCGACCTGCCCGCGGGGTTCGACGAGTTCTGAGCGGCCGCCGCGCCCGCGCAAGCGCGGGTGCCCCGTGCGATACTGCCGCGCCGCGCGAGCGAGGAGCGCCCATCCCACCGCGAGAACGCCATGAAGATCACGCTGCTCACCATATTCCCTGAAATTTTCCCGGATGCGTTCGACGACGGGATGATCCGCGTGGCGCGCGAGAAGGGACAGCTCGAGCTGTCGGTGGTGAACTTGCGCGATTTCACAGACGACCCGCACCGGAGCACGGACGACTACCCCTTCGGCGGTGGGGCGGGGATGGTCATGAAGATCGAGCCCGTGTTCAAAGCCCTCGCTTCGCTCGGGCTCGCGGAGCGCGACGCGAGACCGGCGGGCACGCGTGTGTTGCTCACCTCACCGCAGGGACGCCGGTTCACGCAGGACACGGCCATCGCGTGGGCCAGCCTCGAGCACGTGGTCATCCTGTGCGGGCGCTACAAGGGCATGGACGAGCGCGTGGCCGAGCACCTGGTGGACGAGGAGTTCTCGCTCGGGGACTTCGTGCTCTCGGGTGGCGAGCCCGCGGCGCTATGCGTGGTGGATGCCCTGGCGCGGCTCCAGCCCGACGTGGTGGGCTGCTTCGACTCGGTGGAGAGCGACTCGTTCCACAGCGGTCTGCTGGATTGCGCCTACTACACACGCCCGGCCGAGTTCCAGGGCTGGGCGGTGCCCGACGTGCTGCTCTCGGGCCATCACGCGAACATCGCGCGAGCACGGCGCGAGGAGGCGCTGCGCCGCACGTTCGAGCGGCGCCCGGACCTGCTCGAGCACGCCGAGCTCTCGGACGCCGACCGCAAGCTGCTCCGCGCACTGGCGCGGGAACGCGAGTCCCGCACGTGACGTCACGGGCCGTGGGAGGGGACGGCGGCGCGGGCGACACCTTGTCGGCCACCGGCGCGCGCGACCCGCTCGCCATCGCATCGGGCGTGGCGTTCCTGCTGCTCGTGGTCGCGCTCTCCGGTCCCATCGCCCCGATGGGCATCGCCACGGCGCTTTGCGGCACACTCACGCTGGCGCGAATCCTCCGCGCGCCGGACCCATCCTCCGGACGGGTACGGCCGGCGTGGCCGCGCACGCCGGTGGACCGCGCGGCGATCGCATGGTTCGTCGCGCTGCTCGTGGCGAGCGTGTTCGCGCTGGATCCGGCCGGCAGCCTGCCGCGGGTCACCAAGGGACTCATGCCGGCGCTGGTCGGGCTCGCCGCGTTCCATGCCGCCGACCAGCGCGACGGCAGGCGCGCGTTGGCGCTCTACCTGATCGTGGTGGGCGTGGTGTCGTTGATCAGCGTGGCGCTCTGGTATGGCGAAGGCCACGGTTACGCCTGGCGCGCACGCGGGTTCGCGGGCCACTACATGACGTTCGGCGGCCAGTTGCTGCTCGAGATCCCGGTGGCGCTCGCGGTGGCGCTCACCGCGCGCGAACCGCGCTGGCGCTGGGGCGCGGCGCTCGTGGCCACGCTGGCGCTGGTGGCGCTCGCCGCCACATTCACGCGCAGCGCGTGGATGGGCGTGTTCGTGGCGGGCGTGATCGTGCTGGGCGGCGCGTGGCCGCGCGGGCTGCTGCTGCTGGCGGGGGCCGCGGCGGCGGCGTGGATCTTTGCCACCGGCGCGTGGCGGGATCGCCTGCACAGCATGGTGGACCCGAGCCACGGCTATAACGGCGAGCGGCTGCTCATGTGGGGAGCGGGGGCGCGCATGTTCCTCGCCGACCCGATCACCGGCGTCGGGCTCCAGGACCTGCACGCGGTCTACCCGGCCTATCGCTCACCTCGGGCCACCGAGGAGATCGGCCACCTGCACAACACGCTGGTGCAGATCGGCGCCACCATGGGGCTCGTGGGGCTCGCGGCATTCGCCTGGCTCTACTCGGCGCTGCTTCGCGCGGCCGCGGCGTGTCTCGGCCCGGTGCGCGACCTCCCGGCGAGGCTCCGCGCCGAAGGCGCTGGCGCGGGCCTGCGATTGGGGGTGACGGCCGCGCTCGTGGGTTTCCTCGTGGCGGGACTGTTCGAGTGGAACTTCGGCGACGAGGAGCTGCTCTATCATCTCTACACGCTGGTGGGCATGGCGTGGGCTTCGAGCGCGTGGTCCCGAACCGGATCGGACCGATGCTGGGGATGAGGTCGAAGGCATGTGGTCCAGCGGGTAGGCGACGGCTGCCGCGGTGCTTCCTGGACTTTGGCTACTCCATGCTGGATGCGGGGTTCGTCTCGTTGTCGCGAGCCGGCGGTCCGTGACGGTGTCGATGCGAACGGGTGTGGCCTGGAACCTCGCGGGGACGGTGACGGCGACTCTCTGCCAGTTCGCGGCGATTCCGGTGCTGGTGCAGCAACTGGGTTCGCGCGGCATGGGCGTTGTGGCGTTCTCCTGGTTGGTGACAGCCATAGCCGGCGCATTGGAAATGGGCCTGGCACCTGCCTTGTCTGGAGAGCTTGCCCGACGACGCAACGAGCCGGG
>JANNKI010000396.1:0-14321 GCA_031396225.1 bacterium
TCCCAGGGGGCCTGGCCGTTGCCCGTGGTTCCGTCGTGGTCGAGTTGTTGCACGAAGTCCCCGGCCAGCGTGTAGATGCGGATACGCGCCATCGCATGTGGCATGCCGAAGAAGTCCACGTGGCGTGTGAACGCGTCGCCCGGAACCGGGTCGCGCTCCCATGGGGCGCTCCCGCGAAACGGGTTCGGCACCACCCAGACCTTGCCGTCCCGGTAGCGCCCGCCTGCTTCGATGCGCGGGCGCACGATGCCGCTGAACACCGCGCGGAATGGGGACTCCATCAGTTCCGTGCGCGTCGTGCCCGACACCGTGAGTTGGCGCTGAGCGACCGACGTGACCACATAGTGGTAGTCGAAGCCATCCAGTACGCGGTCGTCGCGGAAGCGGTAGCGGCCCACCGGGTAGTGACGGCGCTCGTAGGCGATCGAGTCGAATGCCACCGTCGCATTCAGGATGTCGGTGAGCGGGCGGGCACCGAGTGTGGTGTCCGCGGCGAAACTCGCGACCTGCTGCCAGCGCGACGCCGGCGGCAGGAGCGACTCGCGATCCCAGTTGTCCAGCCGGTACACGCGATAGCCCCAGAACGTCCACGGGGCACCCGGCATGATGCCGGCGTCCATGAGGATCTCCGGCAGGTTGTCCCACTCCACGGTGACCTCGCGATCGCCGGCAACCGAGCGAAACCGCGGTTGCGGTGGGGACGGCGCCTGGACGTACCACGGCACGTGCGTCTCGCGTCCGTCGAGCCCGGTGCACGCGTCGCAATCGAGGTCGGACCAGATGCAGGGAATGCTCGCTGAGTAAGTCTCCTCGATGGCCACGCCGGGCGGCAGCCCCGGCAGCGGGAAGTAGGCGGGATCGCGGACGAGCTTCTGGGGGCAGTGAGGGTCGTAGTTGAACACCACGCCGGGAGGGGGCTGGAAGCAGATCTCGTGGCCCTGGATGCCGGTCTCCCCCGCCGTGTAGCTCAGGCTGCCGGTCCGGTCCGGGAGCAGATTGAGCCGCGACCCTCGCCAGGCGAGCCGGGCCGACTGGGCCGCACTCACCAGGCTGTCGGCGTTCTCGCCGGCGATCAGCGCCACCGCGAACATCACTGACTGCCCCGGCTCCAGCGTGGCGAACGGTCCGCATGACACCAGCACCGCGTAGTCGCGCGCCTCGCTCGTCGGCGCCTGCGCGTACTCCCCGCAAAGCGCCGCGTAGCGGTCCAGGTCCAGGTTCGGCGGCCCGCCTTGGCGCGGAGTCAGCGACGCCGAATACACCGAGTAGGTGAACGCGGTGTCGCGGCGCGGTGCCCGTGCCGCCGCGAACGCCTCGCGCGTGCCTGGAAAGGCGAAATTGGTGATGTAGCCGAGCGGATCGGTCGTGTGGGACAGCCCCAGGATCGCCGTCCACGGAGCAGTCGACGACACGCTGGCGTCGTGCACAGCGGGCCACTCGCCCGCCAGCGTCGTGAAGCAGTTCTTCCGGAAGATCGAGGCGAGCACGGAAGTGCCCTCGAAGACCGTGACCGAGTCGCGCATCATGGTCACCACGTCGTCCAGGTGGCCGTTCCCCCCCGAGCGCTCGCGCGAGTCCAGGTTCGCGAACACGCCCAGGCGCACGTCGCGCAGCCGCTCGCGGCCATGGTTCGTGATCGTGTAGTGGATGGCCGCGACCTTCTCGAAGCCGGGCAGCGACCATGCGTGCGCTTCCTGCTTCACCGTCAGCCCGAACGCAACGTGCCGCTCGCCGTTCTCGTAGCCGAACTGCACCGCCTCCGGACGGTCGTCCACGTACGTGCATGCGGCCGTCTGTTGCGCCGGGAAGCGCAGGTCCTCGTCCACTTCACCGTCCCCGTCGTCGTCGCGCCCGTCCAGGAACTCCTCGTCGAGCCGTCCGTCCCCGTCGTCGTCGAACGTGGCGCGAGTGCCGCGATCCCCCGCGTAGCGCCGCACCACGAGGTCGTTCGGGTCGAGCGTCGGCCGCAACTCCAGCATGGGTCCGCCCGAGACGTTCATGCTGCCGTCCTCGCGCGTGGCCCCGATCCACAGTTCGGCATGTTCGAGACACTCGTGTCCGCTGCCCTTGGGGAACTCGAACGAGGGGTCGAACGACAGCCCCTTGTTGAAGAACGCGTTGCCGATCACGCCCACGTTCGTGATGCGCATCCCGAACCGCCCCGCGTCCAGGATGGGGCCGTTGTCGGCGATGTCCATCGAGGCGTGCGCGGGAATCGTGCCCGCGCCGCCGATCGCCGTGAGCAGCGCGGCCAGCGCAAAGCTCGGCGTCAGTGCGGACCGTATGCGCGCCTGGGGGAAACGAGAGCACCGGGATGCGACGGGCAATCAGCTCTCCTCGGGAGTCACTCCACGCTTCGCGCGGTGGCTTCAAAACCGAGCAGCACCCATCCGGCGCCACGCGGTTGGAACATCACGCGGAACGCGTCCGAGCGTCCCCGAAAGAATACCATCTCTCGGGCGTTCGCCTCGGTGCCCGGGGCGGGCCGCCAGCGGCCGAGGGCCGTGTCGTGCCACTCGTACCGGCGGGCGAATTCCACCAGCGAAGGGTCCGACACCCAACGCTCGGCGCTCTCGCGGTCGCCCGCCACCAGCGCGGACACGAACGAGGTGAACGTGGCGTACGGCGAGGGCACGATGCGATCGTCCTCGCGCACGAACCCCTGGGGCCCCCAGTGGAACCTCCGCTCATGATAGACGTGCGGACAGGTGGTGCACTCGTCGAACCACGGCGTGGCGCGGAACGTCTTGGTCACCAGCTCGCGGTCATCGAATTCTCCGCTGCCGGTGCCGCCAAGCGAATCCGGGCCGAGCGTCTGAGCGAGGTCCCAACGGCCGCCGCGGGCGTGCCGCCACGTGATCAGCAGGGGCTGTTGCCCGGCCGCGCCGCGCCGCCCCCACAGCACCGCGAGCTGCGCTGAGTCTCCCGCGCCCCCCTGCGTGAACCCGCGTACGGCGGCGTCCACGAGGCGCATCCCGCGGCCTTCGAGCGGCTGCTGTCGCACGCTCCCCTGTTCGCTCCAGAAGAAGTAGGGCCACGAGCCGCCGTCGCTCTCGGAGCGCGAGAACAGGTTCACCACCGCCGCGCGCCCCTGCCCCGCGACCTCGGCGCCCAGTCCAAGCGAGTCGAGCAGCGTGTTGGCGCGAACCTCCCAGTCCATGGACGGATCGGCCTCGAGTCGCGTGCGCAACACGCGCGCGGTGATCGCGGCACCTTGCTCGGCCTGGCCCGACTCCCAATGGTGGACCGCGAGCCGCGACAGGATGGCGACGGAATCCTGGTCCACGCCCAGGCTGTCGGCTGAAGCGGGCACGAGTCGCGGTTTCCGGTCGCAACCGGTGAGCGCCATGAGTACGGCAACCCCGGTGACGGCGAAACGCAAAGCGGCAGACTTCACGGCTGGTGTCCTCCCGTCTTGGCCGGCGGCGCGCCGCGGGCCTGTTCCGGCCGCGGCGCCTCCTCGGCGAGCCAATCCCTGATCAGCCATCGTCCATCGCGGAGCGTGAAGTGGAACACCCAGCGTCGCGTGCCGTTGACGCCTGACACCCGCGCGCCCAGCCAGTCTGGCCACGGCTGTCCCTCCTCCTGCCGGTCCACCACGAAGGTACGTGGTGAACGTCCCGTTGCCCAACCGGCTGCCACGGCGAACTCGAGGAAGTCCGGATTCATCAGGAATCGGCGGGCGTTCTCTCGCTCACCGGTCCGGAGCGCCGAGACGAACTGGCGAAGCGTGGCGAGCGGGCCCGGCAGGATGCGCGCGTCGTGCACCACGAACCCCTGCCCGCGATCGGTGTAGATGACCTCGCGAATCAGCGGCCGGACCGGACGCTCAACGGCCAGGACCGAGTCCGGCGGCGCCTGCGAGTAGGACAGCAGCTCGGGGCGGCCGTCCCGGTCCAGGTCGGCGAACGTCGCGTCGCCGTTCGCGCCGAGGTCGGGGCCGTTGCCTTCGTACTGCACCAGGTTCCAGAAGAATCCGTCCGGCGAGAGCCGCAGGTACTTGAAGCCCAGGCGTCCCGACGTGCCGCGCTCCTGGTAGGTGATCGCGGCGGAATAGGGCGAACTCGTATTCCCGCTCCACCACGACTCGAGGCGTGGGCGCACGCACGGTGGAAACGACATGCCCTGCATGCGCAGGTCGGGCCCGCGGAACCACAGCAGATAGCCCACCGCGTGCATGCTGACGCGGTCCGGATTCCGGACCAGGACCAGCACGACGCTCGGCACGTCCGTGTCGTTCACCACGTCCGTATCGAGGCCCAGCGAATCGAGCGTGGCTTCGATGGAGGGCGCGAGCAGCGTGTTCTGGCGTCCGAGGCGGCGAAGCAGGCGCCGGGCCGCCTGCCCAACGCGCTCGAACGGCACGATGCTGCGTTCCGAGATGGAGTCGGTGTTCGACTGGCGAAACAGCACCCGTGCTTCGGACACGAGCGTCTGGATCGAGTCCGCGCCGGGGGGCGTCCAGGGCCGCACGGCCTGGGCGTGCGACGGGCGCGGTGCGAACACGATCCCGAGGCAGAGCCACACGACGGGCGCGATCGCGCCGCGTGGGCTCCGGCTCGATCGGGAGAGCGCCGGCGAACCGGGAGTGGCGGAACTCGAGGACATGGGCCACCGATTAGAGTGGCGTGCTCACCGAACGGTCAAGCCCGGAATCCAGGGCGCGGCACACTTCACCACGCCTTGGCGTTCCTGTGACGGTGCGCGGCAGCCACTCCATCCGACCTTGGGCCCACGACACTAGCGATGGAAGCGCACGACCACCCGCGGGGTCGCGAGGGAGTTCGCCGAGAGCTCGGAGTGGTACACGACGTTGTTGGTGGTGCGCACGAGCACGCCATAGAGCAGCGTGCGCTGGCGGTGCTGGGCCTCGACGAACGCAGCCAGCCGGTCGGACGTGAACTCCACCTTGAGGTCATCCAGCGGCGCGCCCACCGCCAGCAAGCCCGAGAGCTCGTTCCAGGGCGGCCCCGGCGCGATGATCGTGCACGAAGTCCATTCGTTCTGCGCCATCCACACCACCGGCCGCGTGCCGTTGAACGCACCGGCATAGACGTCCTGCATGGTCAGCGTCATCGTGGCGCCCACGACGCGGGCACCCGGCGGGATGCGCGAGTAATCCCAGTGGATGGCTCCATTGAAGCCGGGCCCGCACGGAAGCGTCTGGCTGCTGCAGAACTGCGTGTTCCGGTTGCGGATGTCGTTGCTGCCGTGATCGCGCGGGAGCAGCGTCACGGATTCCAGCGGTGTGGACGCGGCGCTCACGCGGAACGAGTGCACCGGGCCGACCAAGCGCTCGCCGGTGTTGATGTTCTCGCTCGTGATCGCCCAGAACACCTTGCCCCCCCGGGGCCATGCGGTGGCGGGCAACAGTCGGGTGAAGACGCTGCGTTGCAGGTAGGGGATCGCGCGATTCTCGACCGCCATCGAGTCCACGCTCGCGTAGACTTCATAGAACAATTGGTTCACCGGGCCCTGGGTGCCGCCCCAGCCGAGCGCGGCGACGGGTCCCTCGACCGAATCGTCGGGGGGGTAGTCGTAGATGACGCGTCGCAGGCTGTTCGTGGTGAACTGGAAGAACACGCCCGGAGGCAGCGGCGTCCCGTCGAAGGACTTGATGGCGGTCGTGAACTCCACCGTGTACGTGCGCAGCAACTGCAACGTGGGCGTCGGCCGCAGGACCACGCGTCGCGTGATGCCATCGTAGGCCACCGTGCACGTGACGCGCTGGCCATCCAGCTTGAGGAACGCGGTGAGCGTCGAGACTGTGCGCGGATCGAGCGCGCGGTCGAACTGCCCCCAGATCTCGCCGTCGTAGATCGCACCGACCGAGAAGTGACGAGGCTGCGTGGCAATGAGAGCGGGCTGCACGCCTCCCGAGGCCGCAGGCGGCTGGGTGGCGTGCTTGCTGCAGCTGGCGAGCGACGCGAGGGCGAGGACGAAGATCAGGGTCTGGCGCATGGGTTCGGTCCGGGCCGCGGCCCGGCGGTGCTATAGATGGTAGGACGTGGCGTTTCCGGGGACAATAGCGGGCCGCGCCGTGGCGGCCCGGCGAATTCGTGTAGACTCGCCGGCGGGCCGAACGCGGCACGGCCCACCGTCCACGCCGCACCAGGGACCCGGGGCCACCGAGCGTGATCCGAGCGATCGTCTTCGACCTCGACAACACGCTCACCGACTTCATGCGAATGAAGGAGGCCGCGATACAGGCCGCCATCGACGGCATGATCGACGCAGGCTTCCAGAAGTCCCGCGAGGAGCTGCGCCGCCGCGTCCAGGCCATCTACGACGTCCGCGGGCTCGAGTTCCAGCGGGTGTTCGACGAGCTCCTCGAGCACGAGTTCGGCGAGGTGGACCCCAAGATCCTCGCTTCGGGCGTGGTCGCCTACCGCCGCGCGCGGGAATCGGAGCTGGTGCTCTACCCCCACGCGCAGATGACGCTGCTCGAGCTCGCCAAGCGCGGCATCCGGCTGGGCGTGGTTTCGGACGCACCCCGATTCCAGGTGTGGCTGCGCCTGTGTTCCCTGGGGCTGCAGCACCTGTTTGACGCGGTGGTCACGTTCGACGACACCGGCGAGCGAAAGCCGGCGGCTGCGCCATTCCGCGAGGTGCTCCGCCGACTCGGCGTGGAGCCCGCGGAGTCGCTCATGATCGGCGATTGGGCCGAGCGCGACGTGGTGGGAGCCAGGAGTCTCGGCATGAAGACCGTGTTCGCGCGCTACGGCGACACCTTCGACACCAAGGAGTCCGGCGCGGACTACGACGTGGACGACATTTTCCAGTTGGTGGGCATCGTGGATCGCCTGAACGGACGCGAGCCCGCCGCGGAGGCCCCAGGAGGAAGATCGCATGTCCGCTGACAAGGTGCGCGCCGCGCGCGCGCGAGTGTACGCCCCGCCCGAGGGCGTGGCGGCTGACAGCAAGGTACACGTGTACATCTTCGACGTGTTCCACGACACGTTCCTGTCCGGCAAGGCGTTCGACAACATCGAACGGGCGGTTCAGTTCCAGCGGCACGAACAGGAGCGCATCTTCGCGGAGCAGGAGGCGGAGCCCGAGTTGTTCGACCTGCCGTTCCTGTCGAGCGACCCCGACCTTCTCGCGCGCGTGGCGCGTGACGCCGACTACAAGCGGCGCCTGGCGCGCGACCTGAAGGGTGACGCGCGCTCGCGCGGCCGCCGGCACTGAGCGGCCCATGCTGCTGCTGACGGCCGCCGAGGTGCGCGCCGTCGATCAGGCCACGATCGCGGCCGGCACGCCGGAGGAGACGCTCATGGAGCGGGCCGGCCGCGGCGTGGCGGCGGCGCTCGAACGCCGCTGGGGCTCGCCGCTGGCGATGCGCGTCCTGGTGCTGGCGGGCCCGGGACAGAACGGTGGTGACGGCTACGTCGCCGCGCGCGTGCTCGCCGAGGGCGGCGCGCGCGTCACGGTCGCGGTCTGCGCGCCTGCGGCTCGCATCGGGGGAGCCTCGCGCACCATGCTCGAGCGCCTGGAGCCGCTGCGCGTTCATGTGGTGTTTCCCGCGGACGCCGCCGCGCTCGACGCGTGCGCGGGCGCACTCGACCACTGGGACTTCATCCTGGACGCCCTGCTCGGCACTGGCGCGAAGGGCGAACCGCACGGGCTGGTGGCCGACGCGTGCCGATTGGCAAATGCACTGCGCGCGCGGGGTTCACGCGTGTTGGCCGTTGACCTGCCCACCGGCGTGTCGAGCGACGACGGGAGCGTGGCTGCCGTCGCGGTGCCGGCGGATGTCACCGTGACGTTCGGCCATCCTCGTCGCGGCCACTGGCTGTGGCCCGGCCGGGGCTGCCGCGGAGCGCTCGAGGTGGTGGACATCGGCCTGGTTGCGCCTGAGCGCGCGAGCCTCTCCCCGGCCGAACTGGCCACGGCGCGCGCCATGGCCCGGCTCGTCCCCGGGCGCGGCCCGCGCGCCCACAAGGGTGCCGCCGGCCGCGTGCTGATCGTGGGCGGCGCGCCGGGAATGACGGGCGCACTCGTGCTCGCCGCGCTCGCCGCCGCCCGCAGCGGCGCCGGCTACGTGCGCGTGGCCGCGCCTGGGAGTCTCTGCGACCTGCTCGCTTCGCACCTGGTGGAGCCCATGGTGTTGGCGTGCGGTGAGGACGCTCAGCGCACACTCACCACCACCGCGCTTCCGCTCCTGCTCGCCGAGGCCGAACGCGCGCAGGCGGTGGCTGTGGGCAGCGGACTCTCGACACGGCCGCACGCGGCCGCGCTGGCGCGCGAGCTGGCCGCGCACCTGTCGCGGCCGCTGGTCCTCGACGCCGACGCGCTCAACGCGCTCTCGCCGGCCGACAGCCTGCTCGTGCCCGCGCTCCGACTGGCGCCCGCCGCGCGCGTGCTCACGCCGCACCTGGGCGAGATGCAGCGGCTCACCGGTCAGCCGGCCGAGCAGATCGAGGCGCGCCGAATCGACGCAGCACGCGGTTGGGCCCAGCGCTGGGGCGCCACACTCCTCCTCAAGGGTGCTCCCACCGTGGTGGCCTCACCCGACGGCCGCGTGAGCGTGAACCCCACCGGCACCCCCGCCCTCGCCACCGCCGGCACCGGCGACGTCCTCACCGGCCAGCTCACCGCGCTCCTCGCCCAGGGCCTTTCCCCATACGACGCCGCAAGACTGGCCGCCTACCTCCACGGCCGCGCCGGCGAACTCGCGGAAGCCAGACTCGGCCAACTCAGCGTTCTAGCCACCGACGTGCTGCATGAGATCCCTGCAGCGCTCAAGGAACTGAGAGAGACGCGCTAGGGATTCGCCTCCCGCTGTCCGGACCGGCGAAAAGTAGTACCCCGCAGCATCCATGCCACGGGGCATTTAAGATGTTGTCTTCTTGGATCTCGCGCAGCGAGACGCGGTTCAGACGTGCCGCGAGACCAACGCCGCCAGCTCCGCCTTCGGCCGGTTGCCCATGACGCGCTCCACCATCTCGCCATTCTTGAACACCATGAGCGTCGGGATCGATCCCACCCCGTACTTGATCGCGATCTCCTGGTCTTCGTCCGTATTGAGCTTCACGACCTTCACGCGCCCCGAGAACTCCTGTGCGATCGCGTCCACCGCCGGAGCCACTGCGCGACACGGACCGCACCACGGGGCCCAGAAGTCCACCAGGACCGGGGTGCCAGCCTTGAGCACTTCGTTGTCGAAGTTGGCGTCCGTCACGGGAATAGCGTTCGACATGGGACTCTCCGGGAAATTCGGGTGTGGGTCAGGGGCATGGCGGTCGATGCCCTGATAAGACGGTCGCCGTGGGCGCCGCAGCCTGGATCGCTGGATTCGGGTCTTTTGATGCAACGAGGTGCGGCGGGTTGCTCGCGGATTCACGGCGGGACGGGCAGAATAGGGAACCTCGCGCCCTGCCGTCAACGCCCGCCTTGCGCTGCGCTCCTCTTCTCAATGCTGGGACACCTCGAATGATCCCGCTTCGTGATGACAATCCCGCGCAAAGGATTCCCGTCGTCACGCGCGTCGTCATGCGCGTCGTCATCGTCGTCAACGTTCTGGCGTTCGCGCTGGAACTCTCCATGGGAGAATCCCGCGCCGAGTTCCTGCGTGAATGGGGTGTCGTGCCCGGTCGGCTGTTCGCGTCGCTCAGCGGGGACACGTCGCTGCCCGTTGAGCTCATGACCGTCGTCACCTCCATGTTCCTGCATGGCGGATGGCTCCACTTGATCGGGAACATGTGGTACCTGTGGATCTTCGGCGACAACGTCGAGGACTCGATGGGCTCGCCGGGATTCCTCGCGTTCTACCTGGCCGCGGGCGCCGTTGCCGTCGGTGTGCACTCGGCGCTCATGCCCGGCTCGCCCATCCCGACCGTGGGCGCGAGCGGCGCCATCGCGGGCGTGCTCGGCGCGTATGCGCGGGCGTTCCCGCGGGCGCGCATCATCACGCTCATCCCGATCTTCTTCTTTTTCCAGGTCGTCGCCATCCCCGCGCTGGTCGTACTGGGGATCTGGTTCGTGTTCCAGTTCCTCGCCGGCACGCTGGCATTCGGCGGCGCGAGTGGCGGCGTGGCGTGGTGGGCGCACATCGCGGGATTCGTGTTCGGCTTCATCGCCATGGGTCTGCTCACCCGCCAGCGCCGGTCGCGCGCCGCGCGAGCGAACTGACCCGGCCCCGCGGCCGCCGCGGCCGCGTGTCGTGCTTCCCCGCCGGCCGCCCCTGCCCTAATCTCCCAGTATCCGCGCGATGCGCGCTCGCCCGGCATGCGCCGCGCGCCCCCCGTGCGGCTCCCTGGCCCTTCGACCCGCGACCCGGAGGACGCCCCCGTGCGCTCCGATCTCGACCACCTCATGCAGCAGCGCGGACTCGCCGGCATCGTCGTGCTGGCGCTCGACCGCTACAGCCCCGCGTTCTACTACTGCACAGGCCAGAAGATCCATCACGGCTTCTACGTGCGTACCGCGGACGGCCGCGCGCACCTCGTGCACGACCCCATGGAGCGGGATCAGGCAGCACTCGTGGGCTGCGAGTCGTCTTCGTACGCGCAACGCGGCTTCCTCCAGAAGGTGAAGTCGGCCGACTCGCAAGCGCGCGCCCTTGGCGAGCTGGTGGCCGAAGTCGCAGGGGAGCTCGGCATGACGGGGCGTGTCGCGTTTGCCGGCGATGTCCCGCTGGGGTTCGGGTTCCTCATGCTCGACCACTTGCGCACGCTCGCTCCCACGCTCGAGGTGGATGCGGGCCAGCCGGACGTGCTCTCCGACGCCAGCATGACCAAGAGTGACGACGAGCTCGACAAGATCCGCCACTGCTCGCGCGGTGCGGTGGAGGCCATGAAACGCGTGCGCGACGAGCTGGCGTCGCTGCGTCCGAACGGCGATGGCTTCGTCCATGCCACCGGCGAGCGCGCCACGCTCGGCCACCTGCGTCGGCTGCTGCACCGCACGTTCGCGGAGTTCGGCCTGGCCGAGGACGGCGAGAGCATCGTGGCGCAGGGCCGCGATGCCGGCGTGCCGCACAACCGTGGCAACGACGCGGATGCGATCCAGGCGGGCACCCCCATCCTCGTGGACATCTTCCCGACCGAGGCGGGCGGCGGCTACCACACCGACATGACGCGCACGTTCTGCCTGGGGACGGCGCCCGAGCCTCTGCGCAAGGTGTACGGCGAGTGCCGCGAGGCGTTCGACGTCGCGATGGGCAGGATGCGCGGTGGCGAGCCCTGCCGGGACTACCAGGAACTCGTGTGCGACGTGTTCGAGCGGCAGGGGCACGCCACGGTGCGCGGCAACCAGGGCGTGATCGAGGGTTACGTGCACGGGCTCGGCCACGGCGTGGGCCTCGCCGTGCACGAGGCGCCGCGGCTGGGCGGTCCCGCCTCGAATACCACTCGGCTCGCCCCGGGGCACGTCGTGTCTGTGGAGCCCGGGCTCTACTACCCGTCGCGAGGCCTCGGCGTGCGGATCGAGGACCTGGTCGCTGTGCGCCCCGACGGCAGCATCGAGAACCTCACCCCCGCTCCCTACGAGCTGGAGATCCCCATCCATTCATGAAGACGCAATCCTACGACGTCCCACGCCCGCCGCGGAACGAACGCGCGATATTGGTGGGTCACGCGCGGGGTACCCGCACGCGATCACCCGCCCGGGGTACCCACGCGGAGCTTGGGTCCGGGTCCGGGTCCGGGTCCGAACGCCAGCACCTGGACCGATCGCTCGAGGAGTTGGCGCTGCTCGCCGACACGGCCGGCGCCACCGTGGCTGACGTGTTGGTGCAACGGCGCGGCACGATCCACCCCGCCACGTTCCTCGGCAAGGGCAAGGTCGAGGAACTCAGGGTGCTCGCCGAGAGCCGCGACGCCGAGCTGGTCATCTTCGACGACGACTTGTCGCCCGCGCAGGTGAAGAACCTCGAGAAGGCGCTGCAGCGAAAGGTCATCGATCGGAGCGAGCTGATCCTCGACATCTTCGCGCGTCGCGCACGCACGCGCGAGAGCCGGCTTCAGGTCGAGCTGGCGCAGCTCGAGTACACGCTGCCGCGACTCACCGGCATGTGGAAGCACCTCGAACGCCAGGCCGGCGGCATCGGCACGCGCGGCCCGGGCGAGACGCAGCTCGAGACCGACCGCCGCATGGTGCGCGAGAAGATCGCGCGGTTGAAGCGGGAGCTCGAGAGCGTCGAACGCGAGCGCGAGACGCAGCGCGCGCGTCGGCGGCGCGAGTTCCGCGCCGCACTCGTGGGCTATACCAACGCCGGCAAGAGCACTCTTTTCAACGCGCTCACCCACGCCGACGTGTTCGTGGAGAACCGGCTGTTCGCCACGCTCGATTCCACCACCCGCCAGATGGTGAGCCCCGCGCGCGAAGTGGCGCTCGTCACCGACACGGTCGGTTTCATCCGCAAGCTCCCGCACCATCTCGTGGCGTCGTTTCACAGCACGCTGGTCGAGGCCATCGAGGCCGACGTGCTGTTGCACGTGACGGACGCCTCCGACCCGGACTTCCGCCGTCACCTGACCGCCGTGGACCAGGTGCTGGACAAGATCCTCACCGAACCACGTCCGCCACGCCTGATGGTGTTCAACAAGGCGGACCGGCTCTCGGACGAGGAGCTCTCCGTGCTGCGTGTGGAGTTCCCCGACTGCATCGTGCTGTCGGCGCTCACCGGCGCGGGCCTCGACCCGCTTCGCGCCGAGGTGTTCCATCGCGCCGCCGAGCGCACCCGGCGAACGCGCATGCTCGCAGCGACGACGGAATCCCGGGCGGAGCCCCGCGCGTGAGCGACGCTGGCCTGCGGTTCGTCGCGACGTTCGCGGCGCCGGCCGAGCGGGTCTTCGCGGCGCTCACCGAAGCACGCCACCTGGAGCGATGGTTCTGCGATGCGTGCGAGTGCGAACCGCGCCCCGGCGGGCGGCTGGTCCTGCGCTGGTCACGCGCGGAAAGCTCGGCGGAACCGTTCGAGGCACGCTGGCTGGAGTTCGCGCCGCCGCTCTCCGCCGCCTACCAGGGTGGGCATGCCGGCTACCCGAACGGCGACGCGGGCACCGTGGGGTTCACGCTCGCTCGCGCGGCCCTGGGCACACGACTCGAGGTGCGGCACGAGCTGCCGTCTGCCGGCGGGTACGCCGCGCAGCGCCGGGCCTGGAGCGAGGCGTGGCCGCGCGCGCTCGCCCGGCTCACGGGCTACCTGGTACCGGCCGGAGAGCCGCGCCCCTGAACGCGCCGCCCCGATTCGAGCGCTATGTCGCCCTCGGGGACAGCTCCACCGAGGGTCTCATGGACATGGACGGCCGCGGCGGGTACCGCGGTTGGTCGCAGCGACTCGCCGAGCGCATCGCGACGACCCAGAGCGGGCTCCTCTACGCGAATCTCGCGGTGCGTGGGCGCACCACGCGCCAGATCCGCGAACAACAACTCGAGCGGGCGCTGGCGCTCCACCCCGATCTCGCCACGCTGTTCTCGGGCACGAACGACGTGATGCAGCGGCGATTCGACGTGTCCGGGTTCGCGACCGACGTGCGAGAGATGCAACGCGCGCTGCGCGAGGCCGGCGCCACGGTGGTCACGTTCACGCTCCCTGACCTGTCGCCGCTGCTGCTCGTGGCGCGCCCCTTCGCGCCGCGCATCCGTGCGATGAACGAGGCCCTGCGCGACGCGTGTCGCGCCACGGGCACTCGCTGCGTGGATTTCGCCGCGCACGCGGTGGCCACCGATCCTCGGCTCTGGAACGAGGACCGCATCCACGCGAACCCCGCTGGCCACGCCCGCATCGCCGAGGCGCTCGCCGAGGCGCTCGAACTTCCGGGCAGCAGCGACGAGTGGAGATCGCCACTGCCGCCCGAGCCCGCGCCGGTCCCGATCGCGGAAGTCGGGCGCCAGTTGGCCTGGGCGCTCCGCCACCTCCTGCCGTGGGCGTGGCAGGGCTTGCTCGCTCCGCGCTCGACCGACCAGAGGCCCGGCAAGCGGCCGCAACTGGCGCCGGTCACGTCACTGGACGCGTAGCAGCTTCCCCGAGACCACGCGCCCGCCCGCGGCGAGGCGGACGAAGTACATGCCGGGCGCGCGCCGGGCGCCGCGGTCGTCTCGACCGTCCCAGCGCACGGTGTGCTCGCCCGCGCCTGCTGGCCCATGCCACAAGCTCGCCACACGCTGGCCCGCCAGGTCCAGCACCTCGAGCGTGACGCGCGCGGGGGTCGCCAGCGAGAAGCGCAGCGTGGTCAGGCCGGCCGAGGGACTCGGCACAGGCGCGGCCAGCCGCACGCTGGCGGGCGGCCCGAGCGGTGGAGCACTCACCTGCGCCGCCCCGACCGCGAACAGCGTGGCGTTGTTGATGGCGTACACCTGTCCGTCGGGACCCACCA
>JANNKI010000462.1:0-3924 GCA_031396225.1 bacterium
CGGGGGCACACTCTTTATAGCACGCGAGTTTTCGACGCTCGTGCGGGCCCGGAGTGCGCGCCGAAAGCGTCACGACGAGCGAATCGTGCGCAGGCAGCCGACGAGGCGCGTGCTCGCATCCTGCGCACGCTGGTGCGGCCCGAAGAGAGGAGCCGCGCATCGCGACAGCGTGGGGTCCGCGAGGCTGTCAAACGAATTCTTCGCTCGCTTCGAGGGCTCTCCTGTCGCGGCGCTCTCCCGCCCCGCGGCAAGTGGGCGCGGCAGGGAGAGGCGGGCGCCGGAGCGCCGATGTCAGCCACACGAAAGTCGGAAGGCCCAAAATAGCATCGCCGTCGGAGCGCGTGCGGCTTGGTCTTCCCGGACGGTCGCACCCGTGCGCGGGAGCACGTGGGGTGGTGAAGGCGACGTACCGCTAGGCCCTCCCCCTACGTGCTCGGCAGCTCCTTGAACAGCCGCCGCGCCAGGCCGGCCAGCTGAGGTTCGCGACCCAGCATCTCGAGGTCTTCTCTCACGCGGAACCGGAGCTGGTTGCTCTCCTGGTCGGCATCGATGGCATTGTAGATACGGATCACCCGGGCCCGGACGTCGGGCTTCATGCGCACCGAGAGATCCTTCATCTGGAACACGATCCGCCCCACCTTCGAGGTCGGATCGAGGTGCTTGCTCTTCATACGTGTGCCCTTTCCGGGGCCGGTGCGGGCTTCGCCGCGCGAAACACGAACTGGCCCGACTCGTAGGCGACCTCGACGGTGTCGCCCGTCTTGAATGCGCCCTCCAGCAGCTTCATCGCGAGCGGGTTCTGCACCCGTCGCTGCAACGTGCGCTTGAGCGGCCGCGCACCGAAGTGCGGGTCGTAGCCCTCGTCGGCCAGTGCGTCGAGCGCCGCTCCGGTGAACACCAGCGCGAGCCCGCGGTCGTGGAGCAGCGTCTTCAGCGATTCGGCGTGCAGCTCCACGATGTGCCGGATCTGCACGCGCGTGAGCTGCTGGAAGATCACCGTCTCGTCCAGGCGATTCAGGAACTCCGGCCGGAAGTGCTGGCGCAGCGCGCGGTGCACGAGCGCCTCCATCTCGGCGCGGTCGCTTTCGCCGAACTCGAGGATGGCGTCCGAGCCGAGGTTGCTGGTCATGATGACGAGCGTGTTCTTGAAGTCCACGGTGCGGCCCTGTCCGTCGGTGAGCCGCCCGTCGTCGAGCAGCTGCAGCAACACGTTCAGCACTTCGGCGTGCGCCTTTTCCACCTCGTCCAGCAGCACCACCGCGTAGGGCCGACGGCGCACGGCCTCGGTGAGCGCGCCGCCCTCCTCGTAGCCCACGTAACCCGGCGGCGCGCCGATCATGCGCGCGACGGTGTGATTCTCCTGGTTCTCGCTCATGTCGAGCCGCACCATGGCGCGCTCGTCGTCGAACAGGAACTCCGCAAGCGCACGGGCCAACTCGGTCTTGCCGACGCCGGTCGGGCCCAGGAACAGGAACGAGCCGATCGGCCGCCGCGGGTCCTGGAGCCCCGCGCGCGCACGGCGCACGGCCTCGGAAACGGCGCGCACGGCCTCGTCCTGGCCCACCACGCGCGCGTGCAGGCGCTCCTCCATCTTCACGAGCTTCTGCACCTCTCCCTCGAGCAGCCGCGACACGGGGATGCCGGTCCACTTGGCTACCACCTCCGCCACGTCCTCTTCGTCGACCTCTTCCTTGAGCATGCGCTGCGTCTGTTGCACCACGGCGAGCCGCGCGGTCTCCTGATCAAGCTCCCGCTGCAACAGCAGCAGGTCGTTGTTGCGGATGCGCGCGACGGTCTCCAGGTCGCCCTGGCGCTCGGCGCGCGCCTCCTCGATCTTGAGCCGCTCACGTTCCGCCTTGAGCTCGCGCATCTTCGTGACCGATGCCTTCTCCTTCTTCCAGTGCTCCTCGAGCCCGCTCATCTCGGTGCGCAGCCGCTTGAGCTCGGCGTCCAGCCGCGCCAGCCGCGTCTTGGTTGCGTCGTCGGTCTCCTTCATCAGGCCGATGCGCTCGATGTCGAGCTGGCGCACGCGCCGCGCGATCTCGTCCAACTCGACCGGCATGGAATCGATCTCCATGCGCAGCCGCGAGGCCGCCTCGTCGATCAGGTCGATGGCCTTGTCCGGCAGGTGGCGATCGGCGATGTAGCGGCTGGAGAGCATGGCCGCCGCCACGAGCGCGGCGTCCTTGATGCGGATGCCGTGGTGCACCTCGTAGCGCTCCTTGAGCCCACGCAGGATCGCGATGGTGTCCTCGGGCGTAGGCTCGCCCACGAACACGGGCTGGAAGCGGCGCGCGAGCGCGGCGTCCTTTTCGACGTGCTTGCGGTACTCGTCGAGCGTGGTGGCGCCGATGCAGTGCAGCTCGCCGCGGGCGAGCGCCGGCTTCAACAGGTTGCTCGCGTCCATGGAGCCCTCGGAGGCTCCGGCGCCGACCAGGGTATGCAGTTCATCGATGAACAGGACGACACGGTTGTCGGCGTTCGTGACTTCCTTGAGCACCGCCTTCAGCCGGTCCTCGAACTCGCCGCGGAACTTGGCGCCCGCGATGAGCGAGCCCAGGTCGAGCGCGATGACGCGCTGGTCCTTGAGGCTCTCGGGCACGTCTCCCGACACGATGCGCTGGGCAAGCCCTTCGGCGATGGCGGTCTTGCCCACGCCCGGTTCGCCGATCAACACAGGATTGTTCTTGGTGCGGCGCGAAAGCACCTGCACCACGCGTCGAACCTCGTCATCACGTCCGATGACCGGGTCCAACTTGCCCGAGCGCGCGGCGGCGGTGAGGTCGCGGCCGTACTTGGTGAGGGCCTGGTACTTGTCCTCGGGGCTGTCGTCCGTGACGCGCTGCCCGCCGCGCACATTGGCGAGCGCCTTGAGCAACGCGTCGCCGGTGACGCCCACGCCCGACAGCGCCCGCTGGGCGCCGTTCACGTGCGTGGGATCGGCGAGCGCCATGAGCATGTGCTCCACGCTCACGAACTCGTCCTTGAGCCGCGTGGCATGGTCCTCGGCACGGTCGAGCACGGAGCGAAGGTCGGCGCCCATGAACGGCGCACCGCCTTGCACGCGCGGCAGACTCGCGAGCGCCGAGTCGTTGGCCCCCGCGAGTGCGGACGCGTTCACTCCGAGTTTCTGCAGCACGGCGGACACGGTGCCGCCGCTCTCGTCGAGCAGCGCGGCGAGCAGGTGCTCCGGGCGCAGTTCCTGGTGTGAACGATCCCGCGCGATGCGCTGGGCGCGTTCGAGGGCCTCTCGGGACTTGACGGTGTAGCGATCGGCATTCATGGCGTGCCACCTCCGCAGGTCTCGATGCGGAAACTAGCACAAGGATTCCAGGCGACGGCCCGGAACACGCTAGGGATGCGTGAAGTTCTGGCGGCGGCGGCGATCACGACGCCGAAAGTCGCATCGCGGCTCAGGCGGCGCGATCGATCCAGGGCAGGAGCACGGGCATGAGCCGGCGCGCGACCTCGGGGTATTCCATCGCGAACCACACAGCCTTGCGGAGTGTCGCCCAGTCGAGTTCGCCGCTCTCGAGCCGACGAGCCAGGTCCAGCAGCCGCGCGCGCGTCTCGGCTTGGCGCGCAACGGGCACGCCCAGCGGCCCCAGGTCCTCCACCATGGACGCGACCGCGATCGCGTCGGCGTCCTCGAACCCGGCTCCCTCGGAAGCCGGCTCGTCGTAGCCCCGCTTCACGCGTCGCCCCTTGGCACCCAGGACGGGCGACGAGCGCATGAAGTCCTCGGCCGCCTGGGCGAACGCCTCGGGATCGACGATCTCGGCAATCGGATCTTCCTCTTCGAGCGGTTCCATCGCAGGCCGCCCGCTCGTCGCGCGCGGGGGCATCGGCAGCACCTTCGAGAGCGTCCCGGGCGAAGTAACGGATTTGATCGGTGGTGCGATCTCGATCGGCGGTGCGATCTCG
>JANNKI010000465.1:0-2562 GCA_031396225.1 bacterium
CGGCGGAGTGCACTCCCGAATGGTCGCGGCTCTGCACCTCGAGCACCTGCGTGCCGCTGAAGCCCACGCGCGTGGTGTCCAGGTCCCAGGCGAGCCCGATGTCGAGCACCGGCTCGCGCCTCTCCACAGAGGGTCCTTCCACCTGCGGCACGGGTGGCTCCTCGCGCGGCGCGGGCGGCGCGGGCGGCGTCTTCGTGGCGGTCGCCGCAGGCGGGGCAGGTGGGCGCTGGCCCACCGCGATGGGCGCACAGCCGCCGGCTGGGAGCAACGCCAGGGGGACCAGCACCGCGAGCAGCGCGCACCACGCGCGGGGCGCCGGCAACGGGGCCGCCCGCATCAGCGTGACCCTGCCAGGCCGCCGGGCGTGATGCTGCCCAGCACCACCGCGTGCCGCGCCCCGGTGGCGCCAGGCACGTTGCCGGGCGCGCCGCACAGCGTGAGGTGCGCCAGGAAGGCGAACGCGAGCGCTTCCTTGATGCCGGGTGAGACTCCAAGCTCGTCCAGGCGCGCGAAGCGGATGCCCTCGAGACGCCGGCGCAACGCCGTCATGAGCGTGACGTTTCGCACGCCACCGCCGCTCGCGTACACCGCGTCCACGTGCCCGCGCGGCACCACGAAGTCGCGGATCGCGCGCTCCACCGAGCCGGCGGTGAGTTCCACGGCGGTGGCGAGCGTGTCCTCGAGCGAGAGCCCCATGGACTCGCCCATTTCGGCCAGCCGCTCGGCGTAGTGCTCGCCGAAGCGCTCGCGCCCGGTGGAACGAGGGGGTGGCATCGCGAAGAACGGATCGGCGAGCAGTTCCTCGAGCAGCGCCGGATGCGATCGGCCTGATGCGGCGAGTCCGCCGGCGTCGTCGCGACGCGCGAGGCCGCGCGTGCCCGCCCGCACGAGCCCGTCCAGCACGGCGTTACCGGGTCCCGTGTCGAAAGCGAGCACGTCCGCGAGCGAGCCGTTCTTCTTCAGCCAGGTCACGTTGGCCATGCCACCCAGGTTCAGGAGCACGCGCGATTCGCGCTCGTCGCGGAACAGCCAGAAGTCAGCGATCGGGACGAGCGGTGCTCCCTCTCCCCCGGCCGCCGTGTCGCGCCGGCGGAAGTCGCTCACCACGGTCACCCCGGTGCGCTCGGCGAGCGTCGCGGCCGAACCGAGCTGCAGCGTGTGCGCGCGCCCGCCCCCGGCCGGACGCGGGATGTGGCGCACGGTCTGGCCGTGCGAGCCGATCGCCGCGATGTCGGTGAGTTTTACGCCGGCCCGTTCGGCCGCGTCGCGCACCACGTCGGCGTAGGCCTCGGCGAGCGCCACGTCGAGGCGCATGAGCCGCTCGGGCTCGACCGACTCGGCGGCCGCGACCGCGAGCACCTCGGAGCGCAGGTCCTCGTCGAACGGCGTCTCGAGTTCCGCGAGCACCTCGTGCGTGGCCGCCAGGCCGTCGCCTCGGAGCTTGACCAGCACGGCATCCACCGCGTCGGCCGAAGTGCCGGTCATGAGTCCCACGAGCAGCCGTTCGGGGCGCGAGCGGTATTCGCGAAGGGGTGCGAGCGCGTCACGCGTCATGGAGGGCTCCGGACAGGTTCGTGGAAAGGGCATTCAGGGAACGGCTTCTCATCGGCCTGTCACCTCGACCCCAGCTGCGACGCGACGAACGAATCGGCCGACGCCAGCGCCCGGCTCGGGCTCGCGCGGCCGGAGAGAGCTTCCCACACCGCCTCGCCCAGGCGTGCCTCGAGCGCGGGCCAGTCCCGAGGATGCGGTGTGAAGCGTGCGCTGGCGAGTTGGCGCTGGGCGACGAGTGCGACGGGGCGCTCGAGGAACCACGCGCTGCTCTCAGCGTCCACCCGCGATGGCCAGGCACTCGGCAACGCGGCCACCAGCGCGAGCGCGCTGGCGGGCTGCACCAGGAAGCGCGCCAGCTTGAGCGCCTGCTCCTTGTGGCGCGACGCGGTGAAGCTCACGAGCACCTCGCCATCGGCCCACGACGACGAAGCGCCACGGCCGGCAGCCTGCCGGGGCACGAGTGCGACCCCCGCGCGTCGACCCGCGCGGGCACTCGCCTGGGCGAACGTCGCGTCGGCGAGAAACACTCCCAGGCGGCCGGCGAGGAACTCTCGCTCGAGCGAATCCTGCGGCGCGGCAAGCCCGTTGCGGCGGAGCGCCACCAGGTGCTCGAGGGCCTGTGCGGGCGCGGGCTCTCCCACGCGGCTCGAATCGAGTCCCGCCGTGAAGAGTTCGCCGCCGTTGCCCCACGCCCACGGGAGCCAGGCCGACGCCAGCTCGCGAGTCGAGCCCGATGGCACTCCGAAACCGTGCACGCCGCCCCGCAGGGCCTGCACGCGGCCGGCGGCCTTGCGCAGCTCCTCCCAGGTGGCGGGGGCGCGACTGCTGTCGAGTCCGGCGCGTGCGAACAGCCGTTTCTCGTAGATCAGCACCGGGGCGCGCAGCGTCCAGGGCAAGCCATAGACGGCATCGCCCACCATGCACAGCTCCCAGCCGCGCAGGATGCCTCGCAGGTCGGCCACGCCGGCGCTCCAATCCGAGAGCGAGCCCTGCGCGAGCCACGCCGGC
>JANNKI010000531.1:0-2638 GCA_031396225.1 bacterium
GAGTCCACGCAGAACTCGGCCGAGGCCTACGGCGTCAAGGCCGTCATGATGACCGCGCTAAAGCCCGCTGAAGCCAGGGAATCGGTCGCGCCCGCAGCGTGACGACGCCATGCGGCTGGCGCCGATCTGCCCCGCCGCTCATGCCGAACGTCAGGCAGACAGGGTGGGGCCCGCCACGGCAGTGACCATGGGACGTCGGAGGACTTGATGAACTCGCCAGATTCGATGAACCGCGCATGGGGCCTTCTCATCGCGCGCGCCATCCTCGGGCTGATCTTCTTCATGGCGGGGGTGTGGAAGGTGTTCGAGTTGGGTCCGCTGCAGCATGCCCGGCGATTCTTCGTCGACCCTTATGCGGACAGTTTCCTTCCCGCTTGGTCGCTGTGGGCGACGGGGGCTACAGTTCCGATCGTGGAGTTGGTTGCCGGCGCGCTGGTGCTCGTGGGCTGGCAAACGCGCGTGGCGCTCCTGGCTCTGGGCGGTGTGCTCGTACTTGTGACCTTTGGCCACTTGCTGGCCGAGCCGCTCTACGAGTTCCACTCCCATGTCATTCCACGCGCGGCGCTGCTGATCTTCCTGCTCGTCATGCCACGCGGCGATGATCGGTTCTCTATCGACCAACTGTTGACTCGTCGACTCCTGGGACTTCATGGCCCACATTCAGGATGATTCGAGCCGCAAGCTGACAGAACGCTACGATCGTGAAGCCCGCGCCTACCGCGAGCTCTGGGCTCCCATCCTGCGCGTCGCAGGGCTGAGCCTGCTCCGCAGCCTCGAGGATGCCTCGGTGCAGCGGGTCGTGGACGCGGGAACCGGCGTCGGCGCGTTGCTGCCCGACCTGTGCGCGGCATTTCCCGGTGCCCAGGTCCTGGGGGTGGACCGCGCGCACGGCATGCTGGCGCTGGCGCCGGCGGGCGTGCCTCGAGCCGTCATGGACGCGAGACAGCTGGCCATTCGCTCCGGAACGGTGGATCTCGTCGTGCAGGCCTTCATGCTTTTCCACCTCGAGGCTCCCGTGGAAGGGCTGCGCGAGGCCCGCCGGGTGCTTCGCGGCGGTGGGCGCGTGGCCACGCTGACCTGGGGCGGAGAGCTCGAGTCCCGGGCCAATCGGATCTGGACCGACTGCCTGGATGCGCACGGCGCGATCCAGGCCGATCCGGCCGTGGAGGCACGGCACGAATCGGTGGACACGCCCGGGAAGATGGAGTCGCTGTTACGAGTCGCCGGCTTCGAGGCTCCGCATGGCTGGGTGGAGGAACTCGTCAGCACGATCGACCTCGAGCATCTGCTCCGCCTCAGAACCAGCATGGGCTCCTCCAAGCCGCGCTTCGATGGCCTCGACCCCTTGGCGCGGGAGGCCTGCGTGGCGAGCGCCCGAGGCCGGCTGGAGCAGCTGGCGCCCGAGGGATTCGTGGCCCGGGGTAACATCGTGTGCGCCGTGGCGAGTGCCTGACGGCCGACGCGATCGACGCGATTGACGCCGCGCGCCCGGGAGCCCGATGCTCCACGACACCAGCGGCCGAGCGCCACCCACCGCCGCGCGCATGAGGTGCCACGATGAATCCCAAAGTGCGTCACACCCTGGCGGCGTTGTTGGGCCTCGTGGCCGCGCTGGTGATGATCGTCGGAATCGAAGCGCTGGGCAGCGCGGTCTATCCATTGCCCCCGGGGCTGGATTACTCGAAGCCCGAACAACTCCGCGGCCACATGCAGTCGATGCCGGGTGGGGCCCTGCTGTTCGTGCTCGCCGCATGGGTGTTCGCGGCCTTCGCGGGCACCGCGGTGGCGTGCGCCATCGCCAAGGCGCATGAGTCTCGCCACGCCTCGTTCGTGGGCGGCATCCTCCTGGCGGCGACGATCATGAATCTCGTCATGCTCCCGCACCCGACCTGGCTGGTCGTGGCGGCCGTGCTCGGCATTCCGACGGCGGCGTTCCTGGCCGGGCGTCGTGCGCAGGCCAGCAACCGTGGAGGCGCTGCCGGGCGTCCCTGACGCCACGCGGTCGCGTATCGATGACCGAGCCGGGTAGGCGTCTCTCGATCCAGGAGATGTACGGCGACCAGGGCATGCCGGACGATGCGATACGCGCCAGGCTCGACCGGAGCCTGGACCCGCGCGGGCCCGGCGTGCTCCACGACAAGCTGATGGCGCTCGGGCTCACCCGGGGCCACGTCGTGCTGGATATCGGCAGCCGGGATGCTCGCCACGCCTGCGACCTCGCGCAGCGTTCCGGGTGTCGCGTCCTCGCGGTCGATCCGGTGGGGCACCACTTCGATCTGGCCCGGCGCCTGGTGTCGGATCGGGGGCTGGCCGATGTTGTGCACGTTGTCGGCGGGCGGATCGAGTCGATCCCGTGCGCGGACCGGTCCGTGGACTTCATCTGGTGCCGCGACATGCTCAACCACGTGCCCGCCTCGGCGGCGGCGCTCGGGGAATGCGCGCGCGTGCTCCGGCCGGGCGGCCGGATGCTGGTGTTCCAGACGTTCGCCACCGATCTGCTCGAGCCCCGCGAAGCCGCGCGGCTCTACGCCGCGGTGGCCACGACGGCGGAGAGCATGTCGGTCGAACATTTCGAGCGCTCCGTCCGCGACGCGGGGCTCGAGCTCTCCGACCGTGACATCCTCGCCAGTGAATGGCG
>JANNKI010000533.1:0-1525 GCA_031396225.1 bacterium
CCCTCCGCGGTCCAGCTCCCATCGACCGCGCCCTTGAGCGAAGCCGCCGTGGGGCGCTTGTCGAGATGCCGTGCGAGCGCTCGGGCCACGGTCCTGCGGCTCCCGGCCGGGATGCGCAGGCCGGTAGTGCACGCGTACCGAGGTCGCGCGGCCCGCGGCCGCATGGTCGTGGCACCCCGAGACATATGCTAGTTTCCCTCGCCGGTCCAATCGCGCCAGCAGCGCTGCGGAACGCGGCTCGAGCGAGCCCCCCGGCCTACACCCCGAGAGCCCATGCCCGCCGCCCGCGACTTCGCCGTCACTGCCCGCATCGCCACCGCGACCGCCGCGCTCCTGTTCGCGCTCATCGTGGTGGGCTCGGTCGTGCGCACGACCGGCTCGGGCCTGTCCTGCCCAGACTGGCCCCTCTGCCACGGCAAGTTGATCCCGCCGTTCCAGTTCAACATCCTCATGGAGTGGTTCCACCGCCTGCTCGCGCTGATCGTGGGCATGGGGCTGCTCGCCACGGCGGTGTGGACCGCGGCTCACCGCGAGACGCGCGTTCGGCTCGGCGGCCTGGCGGCGCTGTGCATCGCGCTCTACCTGTCGCAGGCGCTGCTCGGCGCGCTCACGGTTTGGAAGCTGCTCGACCCGAACGTGGTGAGTGGCCACCTGGCCGTGGCACTGCTGCTGTTCGCCGCGCTGCTCACGCTGGGCCTGATCGCGCACCACGAGTCGAACCCGTCGCGCACGTCCCGTGCCCGCCCCGCGGGCCTGCTGCCGTGGTTCGGCGTGGCCACCGCCGCCGTCTGGGCGCAAGCCGTGCTGGGCGGCATGGTGAGCACGAATCACGCGAGCCTCGCGTGCCCCGACTGGCCGATGTGCAACGGAGAGTGGTTCCCGCCCATGTCCGGGCTCGTGGGGCTCCAGATGTCGCACCGCTTCGGGGCTTACGCGCTTGCCGTGCTGCTGGCCGTGCTCGCGTGGCGCACGCGTCGGGCGCCCGACGCCGGCGTGCGACGCATCGGCCTGCTGCTGTTCGTGCTGGTGCTGGCGCAGTCGGCCGTGGGCGTGGCGAACGTGTTGCTCGGCGTGCCCGTTTGGGTCTCGGCGCTGCACCTGGCGAACGCCGCGGTCATGCTGGCGCTGGCGCTCGTGGGCACGTTCCGCCTGGCCGCGCTGCCGGCCGGCGAACCAGCGTTCGCGGGAGCGATGGCGCGATGAGCGTGGCGAACGGCCTGCCCGAGGCGCGCACGCGCACAGCGACGTTTGGCACGTGGCTCGAACTGACCAAGCCACGCATCGTGTTGCTCGTGCTCTTCACCGGCGTGCCCGCGCTGCAGCTGGCCGCACTCGGCTGGCCCGCGCCGCGGCTCCTGTGGGGCACGCTCGCCGGCATCATGCTGTCGGCCGCATCGGCGGCGAGCTTCAACCACTACTTCGATCGCGACATCGATGCGCTCATGGTGCGCACGCGCACGCGGCCGCTGCCCTCCGGGGCACTGCCGCCCGCCGCGGCCCTGCTGCTGGGCGTGGCGCTCGGCGT
>JANNKI010000482.1:0-2080 GCA_031396225.1 bacterium
GGAACTGATGGAGCGATCGGACGCTCGAGACAGGCTCAGACCGAAGTCGAGCGGACCATGGTGACGCTGGACAAGTTGCGCCGCTTGTTGGCCGGCGAGGCACTGAGTGCATTGGTCGCGGTCTCCTGGAGCGACAGGCCGTGGAGGTAGTAGAGGACGACCACGTTCTGGTGCTTCGTTGGGAGGGCGGCGATTCCCTCGCGCACGATCTGGCGGAGCTCGCGCTGCTCGGCCCGCTCGGCCGGCTCGACTCCATTCTCGCGGAGGTGGCCGAGGGTCGCCTCGCCGATTGGCTCAGCCTTGACGCGCCGGCGATCGAAGCGCGAATAGCACAGGTTCAGCGCAACGCGGTGCAGCCACGGCACGGGCGAGACGTTCGGCAGGAGCGTGGCACGGTGCCGGTAGGCGCGCGCGAACGTGTCCTGGAGGACCTCCTCGGCGGCGTGCCGATCCCCGGTCAGCCCGTACGCCGTTCGAAAGATCAGCGTCCTGTGGCGCCCGAAGAAGAGTTCGAAGGCGTCGAGGTCATCCGCCTGCATCCGGCGAATGAGCTCGGCGTCGGAGCAGTGGCTCAGGTCGGCCCGTGCGGGCCCAGCCTCATTCGTGTGGGTCTCCGGAGAGTCTCATACACGTCCCCCCATGGGTCGTTACGGAACAATACGGGCGTCCGGTTCGAAAGGTTCATTGGACGGGGACGCGCCGAGGGGCCGGATCAGTCGGGGCAGGGCATCTGACGGCCGGTCATCGGCTTCCAGCGGAGGTTCGGCTGGCGGGCCGCGGTCGCCTCGTCGAGCCGCCGGACAGGGGCGCTGTGGGGAGCGGCGGTGACGACGTCCGGCTCGGTCTCGGCCTCGCGGGCGATCGCGATGAGCGCGTCGGCGAACGCGTCGAGCGTCTCGACGGACTCGGTCTCGGTCGGCTCGATGAGCATCCCCTCCTCCACGATCAGCGGGAAGTAGATCGTCGGCGGGTGGTAGCCCTTGTCGATCAGCCGCTTCGCGATGTCGAGGGTCCGAACGCCCGTCCGGTGCTTGATGTCCGCGGCCGAGGCCACGAACTCGTGCTTGCACGGCCGGTCGAACGGCACCGTATAGGTGTCGCGGAGCCGGGCCTTGAGGTAGTTGGCGGCGAGGACCGCGTCGTCGCTCACCTCGCGCAGCCCGGAGCCGCCGTGGGCGCGGATGTACGCATAGGCGCGCACCAGGACGCCCGTGCTGCCGAAGAACGAACGCATCCGGCCGATGGAGGTCGGCCGCTCCCCCAGCCTCTCGAGCCGGAACGTCCCGTCATCCTCGCGGATCACGCGCGGCGCCGGCAGGAACGGCTCCAGGACCTTCCGGACGCCAACGGGACCGGCGCCGGGGCCGCCGCCGCCGTGCGGCGTGCTGAACGTCTTGTGGGTGTTGAAGTGCATCACGTCGAACCCGGCCTCGCCCGGCCGGAAGCGGCCCATGACGGCGTTGAGGTTCGCGCCGTCCATGTACGCGAGGGCGCCCGCGGCGTGGGTTGCCTCGAGCAGCTCGCCGATCCGCCGCTCGAACAGCCCGAGCGTGCTGGGGTTCGTGATCATGATCGCCGCGGTCTTCGTGCCGAGGGCCGCCGTGAACGCGTCGATGTCGACGCCGCCGTCGGGCGCGGAGGGGATGGTGACCGTGCGGAAGCCGGCCATCGTCGCCGTCGCCGGGTTCGTGCCGTGGCTGGAGTCCGGCACCAGCACCTCGTCACGGGCCTGGTCGCCGCGCGAGCGGTGGTAGGCCCGGATCATGAGGATGCCGGTGAGCTCGCCGTGGGCCCCCGCAGCGGGCTGGAGCGTCACCGCGTCCATGCCGCTGATCTCGGCCAGCATCTCCTCGAGCTCCCAGAGGAGCTGGAGCGTGCCCTGGCTGACCGCGTCCGGCGCCATCGGGTGCAGGTTCGCGAAGCCGGGCAGGCGCGCCGCCCACTCGTTGAGCTTGGGGTTGTACTTCATCGTGCACGAGCCCAGCGGGTAGAAGCCCGTGTCCACGGAGTAGTTCAGCGCCGACAGGTTCACGAAGTGGCGGGTGACCTCGGGTTCGGCGAGCTCGGGGAGGGCCGCCGG
>JANNKI010000493.1:0-4247 GCA_031396225.1 bacterium
GCACCTGCGGGGAATTCGCGACCTGGAGCTGCACAACGCCCGAGCCGCGCCCTGCGACGTGCACGGGAGCCGTGACCGTGGCCGCTTGGTAGCCGGTCACCTTGGGATTCGGTCGCACGCGCACGACGTTCGTAGGGAGGATCGTGCCGCCGCGCAGCGTGCGTGAGACCGAGTACGAGTTCTCAGACGGGTAGAACGCGAGCGAGTCCAGGTTGACGCCGGGGTCGAACCCAAAGTCGTAGGCGCATACCGCGTAGTAGTACTCCTGCCCGTTCGTGACGTCGGTGTCCACGAACGTGTGTCGGATACCACTGTCGGTGCCGAGGTGGTAGGCGACCCCGTCCACGGTCTTGCGTGTGAATCCCTTGCGGCCATCCTCCAGGTCGAACTGGGCGATCGGGCGGCCATTGCCGATGACGTTCGATCCGGTGGCGTTCGTGATGATGCGCGCGTCGCGGAAGTCGGGATCGGTCGAGCGGTAGATGCGGTAGCCCTCGAAGTCGAGTTCGCTCGTGACCGGGTCCACGCTGCGCTCGGCCGCATCGTCCCAGGTGAGCCGCACGGTCCGGTCGCCGGCTTCCGCCGTGACGATGGGCCGCGTCGGCGGCACCGCGAACTGGTAGTTGGCGTTGTAGATCTGTTGCACGGTGTGCACCGTGCTGCGCAGTTCGTCCAGGTCGCCGCCATAAGCGAGCGCCAGGCTGAAGCGTTCGGTCTGACCCACCTTCAACTTGAACGGTCCGGAAGCGAACAGGAACGCGATGTTGTAGTTGTTCGCCAGCGGAGGGTCGAAGCGTCGATCGGCCGAGTCGGCGCTCACGAACTTGCGATAGAGCTTCTCCGGCCAGTCCTGCGTGTCGGTGTAGAACAGCACGCCGTCCACGTCGCCGCTGGTGTTTCCCTGCCCCGCCTTGATCTTGTTGTACTTGAATCCCGTGAGGCCGATCTGGTCGGACTCATTGAGGTCGGTCTTGTCGAAGTTCGGCTCGCCGGAAGTCGGGATGCCATCGCCCTCGCCGGAGTCCTGCGTGTCCTTCACGCCGTCGGCGCCGACGTCGTTGAACTCCGCGACCCAGTCCATGTCCTCGTCTCCGGGCCACCACACCCCGACGCGGTAAGCCGGCCGCTTCTGGATGGCGCCATACGCGGCCACGAACTTGGTCGTGTCGTAGTTTGCGACGACGGCGTCGAGGATCGCCTGCTGGCCGGGGATGGGATTGTTCCCAGGCCCCCCGTCGCGGAGTTCGTCTGTGATGCCGTCACTGTCGTCGTCGAGGAAGTTGAACGGGTTGCCCGGGGTCTCGAGGTACGCGTAGCCGAGGTACCCGGTCGGGCTGCAATTGCCCCGCAGGTCGCGACCATGCCCTCTGTTGTCGTACGTGTAGACGAGGTTCAGACCGCTCTGCTTGTCGAAGCTCGCGTTGTCATCGTCGGATTCGAAGATGCCATCGCACGACAACAGCGACCCCCCCACACCCGAGTCCATGTACAGGCCGAAGACGATGTTGTCGTCGTAGTTGGTCGTGCCCTCGTTGGTGACGTCGTAGTGCCAGAAGATGACGTTCCCGGCCTGGGGATTGGACCACTGGAAGCCGCGCACGCCGATCCTCAAGCCCAACCCGCCGCGCGTGGTGTCGCGGTTGTCCGGATACCAGTAGGGCTTCAGCGCATCGTAGAAATCGTCGTCCATGACGGTGTAGCTCTCCTGGTCGGCCGCGGGGCGCTTGCCGAAGTAGCCGTTCCACGCACCCGCCCAGCTCGGATCGCGGTCCGGCCACTCTGCCGGCCACGTGCGCGGGTCGCTGCTGATCGCGACCGAGCGGCCCACGTTGTTGGGATCGAAGTAACCGGGGCGAGGCTCGAAGCGCATGATGCGTTCGGTGTACGGGCTCTCCGCCTGTCGCTCGCGGAATCCGGTCTCCATGAGGAATGTGGAATCCGGACCGGGGGTGAGCGGGATGTCGAGCGGGATCTTGGCAAGCACGAATGGCGTGATGCCATCGCCGTAGTTCATGCCAGTGCCCTTCGGCACCTCGACCGAGTGGAACACGGAGAGGTCCACGGTCTGGGGATCGGTCGGGTAGTCCCCCACCATGCCGAAGTTGTGGAACACCGTGCGGAGGTTCGCCGCATCGTGCATACCGGAGCGCTCGGCGCTGATGGCACTGCGCTTCGCCTTGGGCACCACCGGCAGCGGCGTCTGCGATCCGGCCAACGCGGGTAGCAGGCACCCGAGCAAAGCGCCGGCGAGGCAGCGCCGGGTCGTGGACCGCTTGGCAATCCGCATCACCTCTTCCTCTCTGGTCGGAGCGTCACGCCCACCTCGATCCGACGCGGCGCGTGGAACCGCGTGGGATCGGCGAGGACCGACGCCTGGCCATCGTCGCCGGGGAACCGGGTGTAGTCCGGCTGGCCGCTGCTCGGAAACACGAAGCCATTGAAGAAGCGCGTGTCGAACGCATTGAAGACGCGCGCGAACGCGCTGGCCGGGATGCCCCCCACGCGCGTGGGATGCTCGACGCGCAGGTCGCAGATCAGGCCCCGCGGCTTGCGCGAGGAGTTCTGGAGCTGCGGCGTCGCGTTCTCGAGGGTCGGCGTGTAGGGCTGGCCGCTCGCGAAGCGCACGATCGTGCTGCCCGACAAGCCCGCGGGGACCCCGGCGCTCAGCGTGACATTCAACGTGTGGCGCTGGTCCCAGTTGAAGGGGATCTGCCGCGGTAGCGCGTCCTGCCCCGCCGCAGCGCGATTCAGCGTCTCGTCCGGGTCGCTCGAGTTGCCCACCGCTTGCTGCCAGGTGTAGTCGGCCGCCAGCGCCACGGGCCCCAGCGCGCGGTGGTCCAGTTGCACGGTGAAGCCCACGACGCTGCCGTAGTCCACGTTGGTGAAGCGGACGTACTGCGCCCCGTTGTACGTGGACACGAACTCCACGCCGAGCAGGTCGCGGACGTCCTTGTAGAACGCGTTGAAGTCGAGACCCAGGTCCGGCGTGATCGCGTTCTTGAGACCGATCTGGTACTGCACCGTCTGCTGCGGACGGAGGTCGGGGTTACCGAGGATCCCCTTGCGCGTGGGGTCGTCCGCCGCTTGTAGATCTGCGAGCACCGTGTAGTCCGCGTTGGTGAACATGTCGCGCATGGGCGGGTACTGGTAGAAGTGACCGTAGGCGAAGTAGAGCGCCGCGGTCGGCGACACCGGGTAGGACACGCCCGCGCGCGGCGACAGCGTGAGCTTGTTGCCGGTGGCCTGCGGCCGGGACTGCGGCACGTCGGGGATGCTGTTGGCCGGGTTCGCGAGGTCGCTCGGCAGCGCCGTGCGGGCGTCGAACCAGTCCGCGCGCACACCCAGCCGGAACGTGACGTCATTCCATTCGCGTTGATCCTGAACGTAGCCCGAGAAGAACACCGGCAGGAACTCGGGCCGTGGGTTGACCCTGCGCAGCGTGCCCACTCGGGTGGTGCCGGGGATCACGCCCACGAAGATCTCTCCCGGCGCGCCGAAGCGCATGAGCGGCGCCTGGTACTCGAGCCCCATTTTCACCTGGTGCGTATTGTTCACCTGGTCCACGAACGTGCCCTTGGCGACGAACGCGTTCGTGGTGAGCTGGAATCGTCCCAGGTCCACGCCCTGCACGGGCACTCCGAATGCGTACCCCGAAAGCCCCACGAGCGGGCCGTAGGCGTCGTAGCGCGGGTCGTACACGTCGTCAAACGCCATGTCGCGATAGTCGTAATAGTTCTGCCGAAGGTCCACCTGGTAGTAGCGCCTGGGGCTCAACGTATGCGTGAAAGCGAGGCCGTGCACGATCGAGAGCGTGCGCTGGCGCTTGGCCGCGTCCGGCACCAGGTGCAGGTTCCAGCCGGCCGCGCGCGCGTCCACGGAGTTCGCGAGCACCTGGTAGGCGATCTCCTTCCCTTCCAGCGCGCGGTTCGAGAGCTTTAGAATGCCCGACCACTCGCGCGATCGCCGGAGCGGGACCTTGTCACCATTGCCGTCGGGTGCGTCCACCTTGGTGGCGGGCTCGCCGTCCGGCGTGAGCGCCGGTGTGAAACGTCGCTCGGCGTAGTACGCATCGTCCAACGAATGGCGGCTGACGTTGGCGAGGAACGATGTGCGCGCGAGTCCCGTCGGCCCGGAGAACGTGAGCGCGTAGTCCTGCTTGCCCACCGGTCGGAAGTCGTAGTCCTGGCCGCGGCCGGTGCTCGAGTAGAGGAACCCGCCGGCCAGGGCCTCGGCATCCCACTCAAACT
>JANNKI010000511.1:0-8308 GCA_031396225.1 bacterium
CCGGACGCGCAGGTGTTCGCGGTATGGAAGTCGGTGGACGTGATGCTGATCGCCGCGCCTCCCGGGCGCCGCCTGGCGCTCGAACGACTGGAGAACCCGGCGGCGCGGCGCATGCTGGACCTCGCGAAGATCCGCTCGGGCGGCGCGCTCGCTTCGTTCTACGCCGGGCCGCTCGAGGCCATGCGCACCGCGACGCGGGGTGCCGAGCTCAACCGCGACGACCGTCCGATCGTGGAGTACCGCGCGCCGCGCGACCTGATCGAGGTGGGCCGCGCTCGCTCGGGCACGCTGGTCACCGTGGCGGGCGACTTCCCGCGTTCCGTGATCCCGCCCGCGGGCGGGCCGCTCCAACGCTGGCCACACGAGGCCGTCTGGCGCTGGCGAGCGAGGAGCCGGTTGGACGGTGCGGACGACGCCCAGGCCGAGCGTGTGTTCGCGGAACTTCGTGATGGCGGCGACCTGCCGATGGCGACGAGCGTGGCTCGGGATTGGAGCGCCCGCGTTCGAGGCGGGCGGCGTGACGCGCTGCTCGAACAGGCGCGCGCTCAGGAGCGCGCGGGCGACGCAGCGGGCGCACGCGCGGTGCTCGAGCAGGTGGCGCAGGACCCCGCTGCGCCAGCGGAAGTCTGGGTGCGCCTTGCCCTCCTGCGTCGACAGCTCGGCGACGTGGCCGGCTCGGGCGAAGCCGCGCGTCGAGCGCTCCGTGCGGGCATCGCGGGCGCGCCTCGCGTGGAAGCCCTGCTCCACGCCGGCATGGCCGCGCAGGCGGTGAATCAGAGCGCGGAGGCGTTTGCGCACTTCCGCGAGGCCCAGGCCCTGGCGCCTGCCGACCCGCGTGGATACGACTTCGAGGCACGCATGCTGGTGCGTGCGCGCGACCTGACTGGGGCGCGGGCGGTGGTGGAGCGCGGGCTCCGAAATGTTCCCGGCGATGCGTCCTTGCTCGAGGCGTCGCGGGCGCTGGCGAGGGCGGCGTTTTAGAGGATGCGCTGCCTCCAGCCGCGCCGACGCGAGGGCAGGCCGCGCGTCGCGCTCAGTGGCTCCCGCTCGAGTAGCCGCGTTCGCGGCGAGCCTTCACGACGCGGATGGACTCGCCGCTGCTGTTGCCGTGGGTCACGAGCGGGAGGCGCGTCGCGTAGTCGAACTCGGGGTCGCGCTCCGCGTTGTGGCAGGTGCGACAAGTCGCTTCGCCCAGCCCGCTGCGCGCGAGCCAGCTCTCCACGTGCAGCGTGCCCATGCCGTGACAGTTCTCGCACTGGACATTCACGAGATGGGGTGTCGCGCTCGCGGACTGGAACCCGCCCGGCTGTCGGTAGCCCACGACGTGGCACGGAACGCACTCCGGCGTCGCGTCCTTCCTCTCGCGCACCAGCGTCTCCCACGCCAGCGAGTGCGCCGTCGTGAGCCATTGCTCGGCCTCGGCCGGGTGGCATCGGCCACACACGCTGTCGCCCACGAAGTGATCCACGGGGTCCGAGTCGGCGTCGTGCGCCGCCCTTTCGGACCGTTGCTCCTTCCGCATGCGTTCGTTGTAGGCGTCCTCGAACCTCCTGACCGAGGCCAGCAGAGCCGGATGCTCGCGCACGTCGGGCCCGAGCGCGCGGATGTCGCACGTGCCGTCCACCGCACGAGCCGAACCGTCGAGCGCGAGTGTGACCACGCCCAGGTGTTGACCCCGGTCGCCGGCGTAGCTCAGCAGCGTGCTCCCGATGCGCCGGCCGTGCTCGAGCAAGGGGATGTCGCGGCCGAGGATCACGGCGTCGATCCCGGGGACCGCAGAGGCAATGTCCTCGCCGCCCACTCGCCCGAGTTGCGAGAGCAGCACGATCACCCGTGCGCCTCGCGACCGGAGCGACGCCACCGCCTCGTGCGCCGCGTTCTCCGGGTCCAGCACCGCCACCGAGTCGCGGGCCGGCCCCAGGTCGAAGCGTTCAGCGACCAGCGCGAACACGCCCACGGTCACCCCGCTCGCCTGGACGAGTCGCGTGGTGGGGAAGAGCGGCGCGCGGCTGCGCCGGTCCACCAGGTTCGCGCACGTCAGTGGAAGACCGGAGCGGCGCGCGACGTCGCGCAGGAACGCGACTCCCAGGTGGAGGTCGCGAGGCGCCACGCCCACGGCGCCGGGCGCCAGCTGCTGCATCGTCTGGAACATGAACCTGGCCAGGTCGGTCCGCCCGACATTCACCGGGAACGCGCCGCCGGCGTCCACATAGAGAGTGGCCTGGCCGGTCGCGCGCGTACTGTCGACGAAGGTCCCGATCCGCGCGAAGCCGCCCTTGGGCGTGTGACAACCACACGGGCTCGTCTCGCCCATGAGGTCCGCGGTGGCCAGCACGACCAGCCGTTCGGGCGTCGTGGAAGCCTGGCGTGCTTGGGGCATGCCGGCTTGGCTGGTGCGCGAGCCCCCCGGCGCCACGAGCAGGAGCGAAACGAGGAGCAGCGCGACCAGGCTCACGAGCTGCGAACGCGATGGGCTCGACATGGGTCTCCGTGTTCTCGCGGCAGCGGCATTGGGCCGCCCGCGGGGCGGGGGCCGGAGCTGGTCCGCCGTGGATCGATTCTCGGACACTTGGGCGCGGCCTGACAAGCGCGCGGTCCGACCACCGGGCGACGCGATCAGCCCTGGCGTTTCTCCGCGCGGGCCCACGCATCCTTCAATGTCACCGTGCGCAGGAAGACCGGGGCGGCGGGCCGCGAGTCGCGCGCGTCGAGGACGAAGTAGCCGACGCGCTCGAACTGGAGGGGCTCGCCCGGTGTCGCGGTCGCGAGCGCCTGTTCCAGCTTGCAGGCGTGGCGCACGGCGAGCGACTGCGCATTCAGCCCGTCCACGAAATCCGTGCCCTCGGGAACGTTCTCGGGATCCTCGGCCGTGAACAGCGTCTCGTACAGTCGCACCTCGGCGTCGACCGCGTGCCGGGCCGACACCCAGTGGATCGTGGCCTTCACCTTGCGTCCGTCCGGAGCATTGCCACTACGCGTCTCGGGATCGTAGGTGGCGCGCACCTCGGTGACCTCGCCGGTCGCGGGATCCTTGACAACGCCCGTGCACCGAACGAGGTAGGCGCCACGCAGCCGCACTTCGATGCCCGGACTCATGCGGAAATACTTGGGCGGCGGCACCTCGCGGAAGTCGTCGCGCTCGATCCAGAGTTCGCGCGAGAACGCCACGCGACGCGAACCCTGCGTGGGATCCTCGGGATTGTTGCCCAGATCGAATTCCTCGACCTGGTCCTCGGGGTAGTTCTCGAGCACCACCTTCACGGGCTGAAGCACGGCCATCCGGCGGAGCGCACGACGATTCAGGTTCTCGCGCACGCAGTGCTCGAGCAACGCCAGTTCGACGCGGTTCTCCCGTCGCGCCACGCCGATGCGCTCGGTGAAATCACGCAGCGCGGCCGCAGGGTAGCCGCGTCGCCGCATGCCGCGGATCGTGGGCATGCGCGGATCGTCCCAACCCGTGACCCGGCCCTCCTGCACGAGGCGCAACAGCTTGCGTTTGCTCATGAGCGTGTGCGTGAGGTTCAGGCGGGCGAACTCGTACTGGTGGGGAACCGTCCGCGGCAGGTCCAGCGCCTCGAGCAGCCAGTCGTAGAGCGCGCGGTGCGACACGAACTCCAGCGTGCACAGGCTGTGAGTGACGCCCTCGATGTAGTCCGAAAGACCGTGCGCGAAGTCGTAGAGCGGGTAGATGCACCAGCGATCCCCCGTGTTGTGATGCGTCGCGTGCCGAATGCGGTAGAGCACCGGGTCGCGCAGCCAGACGTTGGGCGACGACATGTCGACCCTGGCGCGCAGCGTGCGCGTGCCATCCGGGAACTCGCCCGCGCGCATGCGCGCGAAAAGCTCGAGACTCTCGGTCACTCCGCGGCCGCGAAAGTGACTCTCCTCGCCGCGCTCGCCCGGCGCTCCGCGCATGCGGTCCACTTCCTCCGCGGTGTGGTCGCACACGTAGGCTTTTCCCGACTCGATCAGCCGCACGGCGAACGCGTGCAATGCGTCGAAGTAGTCCGACGCACGGAACGCCTCGAGCGATCGGCCTTGAGCCTCCGCGGAACGCACCGCCGGCAGGTGGAAGTCGCGACCCGACGCGTTCGCGGTAGCGCCCGTGGGCTTGAGGCCCAGGCACGCGTCGGCCCAATCCGTGATCAGCCAACGCACGTCGTCGAGGATGGACTCCTCGTATTCCACGTCCTCCTTCGCGGGGTTCGTGTCGTCCATGCGCAGGTTGCACTGACCACCGAATTGCAGCGCGATCCCGAAGTTGAGGCACAGCGCCTTGGCGTGGCCGATGTGAAGGTAGCCATTGGGCTCCGGAGGAAAACGCGTCACCACCCCGCGCACGCGTGCGGCGGCGAGGTCCTCCTTGACGATCTCGCGGATGAAGTCCTCGCGCTCGGTCTCGGGGCGGTCGGTGAGGGGAGTGTCCGGCATGTCGGCGGTCTCGCGGCGAGAGGAACGCGTGCGCCCGCGCGGGCGCGAGGCGCGGGATGAATCCCGGAAGTAACGTCATCCGTGCCCGCATGTCCAGCACTCGGGCGGCGAGGCTGTGCTAGCGTCGCGCTTTCCGTTCCGGCGCCGGTCCGCCGCGCGCCACGACCCACGTCGATCCGGAGGTCCCCATGGGGAGACTCGTTCGTGCCGCGGGCATCGTGCTCCTCGCGGCGGTTTCGGCTTTCGCCGCGCGCGCCGCGGAGCCCTACACCCTCGAAGTGGCCCGCCGTCTGGTGGGAGTGAGCAGTCCGCGTGTCTCGCCCGACGGCCGGAGCGTCGCGTTCATCGTGGGTCGCCCGGACTTCGAGCGGAACCACCAGGACAACGAGCTGTGGCTTGCCGACGCCGCGACCGGGGAGCATCGACCACTCACGTTCGAGCGTCGTTCCGTGTCGTCGCCGCAGTGGTCCCCCGACGGCGCGACGCTCGGATTCGTGGCGCCCGATGCCGCCGACAAGCCGCAAGTGTGGCTGCTGCCCATGCGCGCTGGCGAGCCCCGTCGACTGACATCCGCCCCCATGGGCGTCGAGCACTTCACGTGGCGGCCCGATGGCGGCGCCATCGCGTTCGCCACGGCGGACACGCTGGCGAAGCGCACGGGCGAGGCACGCCATGTCGGCACGATCACGGTGGAGGACCAGGACCTGTTCCTCCGCCGCGAGATCACGTCACAGCACCTCTGGGTGCAGGAGCTCTCGGGCGAGGCGCGGCGCGTCACGAACGGCAGATGGTCGCTGGAGTTCTCGCTGCCGCCCGGCAGCGCCCCGTCGCGGCTGGCGTGGTCGCCGGACGGTCAACAGATCGCATTCGCGCGAGTGCCGGCGCCGCAGAGCGGCCGGCTCGATTCGGTGAGCATCGCGGTGGTGAACGTGGTGAGCGGCGCGATTCGCGCACTCACCGGCGCCACGCGATTCGAGAGCAATCCCGCGTGGTCGCCGGACGGGCGCCACATCGCCTACTGGTACCCGCGCGAGGGCCGCGGGGACATCAACTGGGTGAACGAACTGCACGTGGCACCGGCTTCGGGCGGCGCCGGGCGCAGCGTCTCGCGTGCGCTCGACCGCATGGTGTTCCAGGGCCAATGGCTTGCCGACAGCCGCCGGCTGCTCGTGGCCGCGAACGACCTGGCCAGCGTGGGCGTATGGCTCCAGCCCCTGCAGGGTCCCGCGCAACGCCTGGCGCTCGGGGACCTGGTGGTGAACGGTGCCTTTGGTTACGAGATCCACGCGGGCGCGACCGGGCGCCTGGCGTTCGTCGCGACGCGGCCGAACGAGCCCTCCGAGCTCTACGTGATGGACTCGCCGCAGGCGAAAGCTCGCCGGCTCACTTCGTTCAACGCGTGGGCGAAGGACGTGCGGTTCGGCCGCATGGAGCGCGTCACCTGGAAGACACACGATGGCATGGGGGCCGACGGCGTGGTGGTGTATCCGCCCGGGTTCGACCCGACGCGTGCCCATCCGCTGGTGCTCAACATCCACGGCGGGCCCACCAGTGCCTCCAAGACCAACTTCTCCGGGCTGTCGCAACTCCTGGCCGCCGAGGGCTGGGTGGTGTTCATGCCGAACTATCGGGGCAGCGACAATCTCGGCAACACCTACCTTGCCGCGATCCAGGGCGACTGGGGCGCGGGCCCCGGACGCGACGTCATGGCGGGCGTGGCCATGATGCGAGCCCGACCCGGCGTGGACCCGCGCAAGACCGCTGTCACCGGTTGGTCGTACGGCGGCTACATGACGTCGTGGCTGCTCGGGAACTACCCCGACGAATGGACCACCGCGATCGCGGGAGCGCCGGTGACCAGTTGGGAGGATCAATACAACCTGTCCGACGGCAACGTCTCCACACGCTACGTCCTGGGCGGCTCGCCGTGGACGGGTGACCGCCAGCGCATCGCGCGCGAGCAGTCGCCGATCACGTACGCGACGCGCATCAAGGCGCCCACGCTGGTCCTGTCGAATATCGAGGACTTCCGAGTGCCGCCCTCGCAGGCGCTTTCGCTTTACCGCGCGCTCAAGGACAACGGCGTCGAGACCGAGTTCATCGCGTTCCCGGGCCGCACGCACAATCCGTCCGATCCGGCGAACAGCCGCGAGCGCTCGCGACTGTGGGTGGACTGGCTCAAGCGCCACCTCGACGACGCGCCGCGCGTGCCCTGACGCGGCGCACCGCTTCTAGGCTGACGCGGGCCCTGCCGGATCGGCGGCGGGGGCCGCTTCAACGCTGCGCCGGGGGCGGAGCCGGTGGGCGAGCCGGTCGAGGTAGGTGTAGAACACCGGCGTCACGTACAGCGTGACCAACTGTGAGAATGCGAGCCCGCCGACCACCGCAAGTCCCAGCGGACGGCGCGACTCGGCGCCCGCGCCCCAGCCGAGCGCGATGGGCAGCGTGCCCATGAGCGCCGCCATCGTCGTCATCATGATGGGACGGAAGCGCACGAGGCAGGCCTCGACGATCGCGTCGCGCGGCGACTTCCCGGAGCGCCGCTCCGCGTCCAGCGCGAAGTCGATCATCATGATGGCGTTCTTCTTGACCAGGCCGATCAGCAGGATGATGCCGACGAACGCGTACACCGACAGCTCGATGCGGAACAGCGCCAGCGTGAGCAGCGCGCCGAAGCCGGCGAACGGGAGGCCCGACAGGATGGTGATCGGATGCACCACGCTCTCGTAGAGCACGCCGAGTACGAGGTAGATCACCAGCACCGCCACGACGAGCAGCATCATCAACCCCTTCTGGCTCGATTGGAACGCCTGCGCGGTGCCCGCGAACGACGTGGACATGTCGGACGAGAGCACTGAACGCGAGGTGGACTGCACCTCGTCGACGGCTTCGCTCAAACCCACGCCGGGCCTCACGTCGAACGACAGGGTCACGGAGGGCACCTGGCCGGCGTGGTTCACGGTGAGTGGGCCGAGTCCGGGCGTCAGGCGCGCCACGGCGCCGATCGGAACCAGCGTGCCGTGTGCCGAACGCACGTGCAGCAGCCGCAGCGCCGAGACGTCCCGCTGGTACTGGGGGAGCAACTCGAGCACCACCCAGTACTGGTTGGTCGGGGTGAAGATCGTGGAAACCTGCCGCGAGCCGTAGGCGTCGTAGAGCGCCTCGTCCACCTGGCGGGGCGACACGCCGAGCGCCGCGGCCCGCTCGCGGTCCAGATCCACGTGGATCTCGGGGTTCTTGATCTGCAGGTCGCTCGTCACGTTTTCGAGTCGCGGGGACTGGCGGAGCGCCGCCTCGAGCCGGCCGGAGTTCTCGTAGAGTGAAGCCAGGTCGGTGCCCTGGACGCTGAACTGGTACTGGCTCTTGGCGAAGCGGCTGCCGATGCGCACGGGCGGAGGATTCTGGAGGAAGACTCGCATGCCCGGGATGGTGTTGAGTCGCGGTCCGAGTGTGCGCGCGACCTGGTCGGCGCTGAGCTTCCGGTCTTGGCGGGGCTTGAGTCGGATCACGAGCCGGCCCTGGTTCGAGTTGCCGCCTCGGCCGCCCGCACCCACCGACGACATGAAGCCTGCCACGTTCGGGTCCCTGGCGAGGATTGCGGCCACCTGCTGCTGGCTTCGGACCATGGCCTCGAACGACGTGCCCTCTGCCGCCTCGGTCGTGCCGCTGAGCTGGCCGATGTCCTCGCTGGGGATAAATCCCTTGGGGATCCACACCCACAGCAGCGCCGTGCCCACGAGCACCGCGGCCGAGAACACGAGCGTCACCCGCCGATGCTCCATGACCCAGCCCAGGCTTCGCTCGTATGCGGTGAGCGATTGCGTGAACAGCCTCTCGGTGAAACGCAGGACTCCGCGTGGGGAGTGGTGGCCGCCGG
>JANNKI010000539.1:0-6877 GCA_031396225.1 bacterium
CCAGGCGGGGTGCTTCGGCCACAAGCATGGCGTCCACGTTGACCACGCGCGCGCCGCCATGTGCGCCAACATCGCGGGCGCGTTGGGCATCAGCGCCGGCCAGGTGAGCGTGAAGGCCACCACGAACGAGACGCTGGGCGCCGTGGGCCGTCTGGAAGGACTCGCGGCCATGGCGGTGGCATTGGTGGAGTGTTCGTGAGCGTGCCGGTCCGCGTCCGCTTCGCGCCGAGCCCCACGGGATGGTTGCACGTGGGCGGCGCACGCACCGCGTACTTCAACTGGCTCCACGCTCGAAAGCACGGCGGCGCGTTCGTGCTGCGCGTGGAGGACACCGACGTCGAGCGCTCGAGTGCGGCGAGCGAGCAGGGCGTGTTGGAGGACCTGCGCTGGCTGGGACTCGAATGGGACGAGGGGCCGGACGTGGGCGGCGCGCACGGGCCTTACCGCCAGAGCGAACGACTCGAGCTCTATCGCGAGCACGCCGACCGATTGATCGCGAGCGGCCACGCGTATCGCTGCTTTTGCACGGACGCCGAACTCGCTCAGCGCCGCGCGGCCTCGCTCGCCGCGGGCCGTCCGCCGCAATACGACGGGCGCTGCCGCGCGCTGGTCCCCGCCGACACACAGGCGCGCGCCGCCGCCGGCGAGTCGCACAGCGTGCGGTTCACCGTGCCGGATCGCGACTGGACGCTGCCCGACGCGGTGCGCGGCGACGTGGTGTTTCCGACCGGCATGGTGGGCGACTTCGTGCTGCTGCGCTCGAGCGGGCTGCCCACCTACAACTTCGCGTGCGCGGTGGACGACCACGCCATGGCCATCTCGCACGTGTTGCGCGCCGAGGAGCACCTGGCGAACACGCCGCGCCAGCTCATGCTGTACGACGCGTTCGGCTGGACACCGCCCGTGTTCGCGCACGTGCCGCTGATTCTCAACGCCGACCGCACCAAGATGAGCAAGCGCGAGGGCGAGGCCGCCGTGGCGGTGGGCGACTGGCGCCGGGCCGGCTACGTGGCCGAGGCGCTGCTCGCCTACCTGGCGCTGCTGGGTTTCCACCCGGGCGACGACCGCGAGGTGCTGCCGCGCGACCAGATGCTGGCGGCGTTCGCGCTGGACCGCGTGGGCCGGAGTGGTTCGGTGTTCGACCCGGCCAAGCTCAAATGGATGAACGCCCACTGGCTCCATCACGCGAGCGGGGCCACGCTCGCCGCGTGGGCGGCGGGAGCGGGTCTGGACGCGCCCGCGTTCGTGCCGGACGCGGCCCGCGTGTGGCCGGCCGCGACGCTCGAGCGCGTGCTCGAGGCGGTGCGCGGCAACCTCGCCACGCTGGCCGACCTGCCCGGCGAACTGAGCCCGTTCCTGGACGACCCGCCCCTGTTCGAAGCCGCCGCCGAGCAGGCGCTCGGCGCGCCGGGAGCCGCGGCGGTGTGCGCGGCGGCCGCCGATGCGCTGGCGGAGCTTGCGGACTGGCGCGCGGAAGGGGTTAAATCCGTCATTCGGTCACTCGCACCCGCCCTGGGTGTGAAGGGCAGGGAACTCTTCCAGCCCATTCGCGCCGCACTCACCGGGCGAACGCATGGGCCCGAGCTGCCGCTGCTGGCGGAACTGCTCGGCCGCGAGCGCTGCGTGACGCGCCTCGAGCGCGCGGGCGAGTCGCAGCCGAAACACTGAGCACCCGTCGCAACCGGAACGGCGCATAGACAGCACTCACCACACATCACGGAGGAAGTGGCCGATGAAGGTCGCGGTGCTCATGGGAGGGCGCTCGAGCGAGCGCGAGATCTCGCTTCGAACGGGGCAGGGCGTGGCGCAGGCGCTCCGCAACCTGGGGCACGACGTCACGTCGGTGGACGCCGTGGACGGCACGGTGCTCGCGGCCGGCAAGGAAGAGTCCAGCGCGGCCAGGCGCGAGGCGGTCTTGAAGCTGCCGCTCTCGGCCATGCTCGCCTGCGTGCAGTCGCCGGCGGTGCGCGATTCGGACATGGTGTTCGTGGCGCTCCACGGCACGTACGGGGAGGACGGCACCATCCAAGCCGCGCTCGAGCTGGCGGGCAAGACCTACACGGGCTCGGGCGTGCTCGCGAGCGCGGTGGCCATGGACAAGGCCATGAGCAAGCGCGTGTTCGAGCGCGAGGCCATCCCGACGCCGCACTGGGTGCTGCTCGAGGCCGGTGTGCAGGGGCGCACGCTCGACACCAGCCTGCTCGGCGGCTACCCACTCATCGTCAAGCCCAACGCCGAGGGCTCCACGGTGGGACTCACCATCGTCAAGCACCCCTCGGAGCTGGACCCGGCGCTCGAGATGGCCGGCCGGCACGACCACCAGGTGCTGGTGGAGCAGTACATCGAGGGCCGCGAGTTGACCGTGGCGGTGGTGGGCGAGGAGGCCTACCCCGTCGTCGAGATCAAGCCCAAGAGCGGCTTCTACGACTACGAGGCCAAGTACACGAAGGGCAAGACCGAGTACCTGTGCCCGGCGCCGCTTGAAAAGGAGCTGGGCCGGCACGTGCGTGAACTCGCGGTGGAGTGCGCGGCGGTGCTGGGCTGCCGCGGCGCGGTGCGCGTGGACTTCCGACTGTCGGAGGACGACGAACCCTACGTGCTCGAGGTGAACACGGTGCCCGGCCTGACGCCCACGAGCCTGGTGCCGATGGCGGCGCTGGCCAAGGGCTTGAGCTACGACCAGCTCGTGGGTCGCATGGTGGACCTCGCCCGCGCCGACGCGCGCAGCGCGCGGACAACCGCCCACTAGCGCCCGCTGGACCTTCGGCTTCACCCGCCGTTCTCACGGCGGAACCCGGCTTCACTCCGAGACCCGTCTTCTCCTCCCTGATGGAGAGCTCATGGACCGCACGCTGGTGTTCCTCAAGGAACTCGTCGACGCGCACGGTGTTCCCGGATTCGAGGACGACGTCGCCAAGGTGATGCAGAAGTACCTGAAGGGCGTTGGCCCATTCAGCAAGGACCGCCTTGGCAGCTTCATCTGCGAGAAGGTGGGCGAGGCGAAGGGGCCGCGGGTCATGCTCGCCGGCCACCTGGACGAGGTGGGCTTCATGGTGCGCTCGATCACCAAGGAGGGCTTCGTCCGGTTCCTGGCGCTCGGCGGCTGGTGGGGACACGTCGTGCTCGGCCAGCGGCTGATCATCAAGACGCGGCAGGGCGATATCCTCGGCGTGGTGGGCAGCAAGCCGCCGCACGAACTGCGCGATGACGACCGCAAGAAGGTGCTCGAGATCAAGGACATGTACATCGACGTGGGTGCGACCAGCGACTGGGACGTGAAGAAGCAGCTCGACATCCGGCCCGGCGACCCGATCGTGCCGGACTCGGCGTTCGCGGTGATGGCCAACCCGAACCTGCTGCTCGCCAAGGCCTGGGACAACCGCATCGGCTGCGCGCTCGCGGCCGAGACCGCGAAGCGCCTGGTGGGCCAGAAACACCCCAACGTGCTCTACGCCGTGGCCACGGTGCAGGAGGAAGTCGGCTTGCGCGGCGCCAAGACGTCGTCGAGCAAGCTGCGTCCGGATGTCGGGCTGGCGCTCGACGTGGGCATCGCGCACGACACACCCGGCACAGAGGGCGACGAGAAACTGGGCGGCGGCCCGCTCGTGGTGATCTACGACGCCACCAGCATCCCCAACCGGAAGCTCCGCGACCTGGTCATCGACACCGCGAAGGGGCTCAAGATCCCGCTGCAGTTCGAGGCGGTGGAGCGCGGCGGCACCGACGCGGGCCGCATCCATCTCTCGGGCGAGGGCGTGCCGTCGATCTCCATGGGCGTGGCGGCGCGTTACATCCACAGCCACGTCAGCATCATCGACCGGCGCGACTACGAGGCCACGGTCCGATTGCTGGTGGCGATCGTCAAGCGTCTCGACCGCAAGACCGTCGAGGGGCTCGTCTGAGCCGCGGGGCGCGCAGGTTCGGCCCCGCGGGAGCGTAGGGGCTCCAGGAGGGAGGACGCATTGGCAGCCCTGCGCATCTACGACACGCTCACACGCGAGAAGCGCGAGTTCGTTCCCGTCACGCCCGGCCGGGTGGGCATGTACGTGTGCGGCATGACCGTGCAGAACAAGCCGCACGTGGGCCACATCCGCGCCTCGCTCTCAGCCGAGGTGATGCGCCGCTACCTGGAACACCTGGGCTACACGGTGACCTACGTCTACAACTTCACCGACGTGGACGACAAGATCATCGCGCGCGCGGCCGAGGAGGGCATCGAGTACCAGGGCGTGAGCGAGCGGAACATCGACTCCTACCTGCGCTTCGCCGACGTGCATAACATCCTGCGCGCGACCCACTACCCGCGCGCCACGCAGCACATCGCCGAGATGCACGGCATGATCGCCACGCTGATCGAGAAGGGCTACGCCTACGCGGCGGGCGGCGACGTGTACTTCGATGTCCGGAAGAAGTCCGACTACGGCAAGCTCTCGGGACGCCGCGTGGACGAGTTGCGCGAGGGCTACCGCATCGATCCGGGCGAGGCCAAGCGTGACGCGCTGGACTTCGCGCTGTGGAAGGGTGCGAAGCCGGGCGAGCCGGCGTGGGAGAGCCCGTGGGGGCCGGGACGACCCGGCTGGCACATCGAGTGCTCGGCCATGGCCATGAAGTACCTGGGCGAGACGTTCGACATCCACGGCGGCGGGCAGGACCTGATCTTCCCGCATCACGAGAACGAGATCGCGCAGAGCGAGGCCTTCTGCGGCAAGCCGTTCTCGAACTACTGGTGCGAGAACGGGCTCGTGAACCTGAGCGGTGCCAAGATGTCGAAATCCGTGGGCAACTTCTTCTTCATCGAGGACATCGCCCGCGACTGGGACCCCGAGGTGACGCGCTTCTACCTGATGAGCACGCACTACCGGAGCCCGATCGAGTTCAGCACCGAGCGGCTCGCGGAGGCGAGCGTGGCCTACGCGCGCCTGCGCGGACCGCTCGAGCGCGCGGGCGTGTGGGGGCTCGCGGACGGACCCGCGCCGGGCGGGTCGCTGGGCGAGGCGGTGGCTTCGGCCGAGCGGCTGTTCCATGAGGCGATGCAGGACGACTTCAACACCGCCGGGGGCGCTGGGGCACCTGTTCGACCTGGCCCGAGCCGTGAACCGCTCGCTTGACGAGGGTGGCGGCGCCGAGGCCGCGCAGGGCGCGCGCGCTCTCCACCGGTTGGGTTCCATCCTCGGCATGTTCTGGCGAGCGCCCGGCGTCGAGGCCTGGCCCGCGGACGTCCTGGCATTGGCCGAGCAACGCGAAGCCGCTCGGAAATCCCGTAACTGGAAGCTGTCGGACGCGTTACGCGACAGGCTCGCAGCCGTTGGCGTGGTGGTCGAGGACTTGTCCCATGGCCAGAGGCTCAAGCGTAAGTAACGAGGGTGTCCCGGCGCCGGCGGGCGGAACAAAGCCCTTGCTTCGTCTGGAGCGAGGGGACTAGGCTTTAACACGACCCGGGCGACTGCGGGCCGCAGTTTCGCTGAGGATCTCCCGTATCCATCCTCGCGATTCAACGGCTCGCACGTTCGGGTTTTTTTGGGAGCGCACAGCGCTCGAACGCACTGGGAGCGGAAAGGACACATGCGGCGTCGAACTGATCAAAGGCTGTGGACCCTCATCCTCATGCTGCTCCTCCTTGGGGGGGGCATGGCGTCAGCGCCGAGGCACGTTCGGGCGGATTCCCTCCCGGGCGACCCCGCGCCGGCACCGGACCCCGCAGAAGGCGCGGGTGACCCGGACTGGCCGCAGTCGCCAGGCCGTAGCCCGAAGCCCGATCCCTCGCGGGGCGCGGGCGGGCCCATCACTTCGGGAGGGACGATCTCCTCGCGCGGTGCCCGGGTGACGCAGTGGATGAAGTGGAGCTTCCGAGTGGCCTACAAGTCGACCTACCGCATCCTGTTCCGCGTCTGACGCCGAGCGTCGGCGCGGTCAGGGTGTGTGAGGTTCGGCCAAAGGTCTGAGTTGGCGGTTTCGGGAACCGGAGAACGGGCGTGTTGATGGGCGACCACGACAGGATCGCGGCACTCGAAAAGCGACTCGTGAGCCTGCCGGCAGAGCCGGCGGTGTTCATGGAGGACCTCGAGATGCTCGCGGATCTCTATGTCCAGGCGGACAGTCACCTGCCCGCCCTGGAGACGATCGACCGCCTGCTCTCGTTGCCCGCGGCGCGCGATCTCTCGGCCGCGCGCCGCGCCTCACTCGAGCTGAAAGCCGTCAACTGCCGCCTCTCCAAGGGTGAACCGCAGGCGGCCGCGGCGCAGGCCCGCGAGATCCTGCGTTCGTTGCCCGCCGGGCCCGGGGACACGCGCGCGCGCGCGCAGTTGGCGCTCGCCAAGGCGCTGTTCCAGCTGGGGCGAATCGGCGAATCCAGGGCCAGCGCGCAGCAGGCGCTGGCGACGTCGGAAGGGTCGGGCGACATGTCGCTCTGCGCCCAGTCGCTCTCGGCGATCTCGTTGGCGGCCTACCGCGAGGGCGACCTTGCGATGGCGCGCGAGATGGGCGAGGAAGCGCTCGTGCTCTACCGCCGGTTGGGCGACGAAGAGAATGCCGCCCGCGCGCGCAACAACCTGGGACTCGTCTACAAGCAGTACTGCGAGTGGGAGCCGGCCATCGTGAACCTCGAGGCCGCGCTCACGTTCTACCGCTTGCGCGGCCGACTCGCGGACACGGCGGGACCGCTGCAGAACCTGGGCGTCGTGCACCAGAAGATGGGCGCCTGGGCGCGCGCGGCGGAGTCCTATCGCGCGTGCGAGGACGTGCTGCTCCAGTTGGGCGACGACTTCCACCTGGCGCTCGTCAACATCGGGCTCGGCAACGTGGCGCGGTTGAACCGCCGCTTCCCCGAGGCCGAATCGCACCTGTTGTCCGCGCTCGAGCGCGCGCGGCGCCACAGCGC
>JANNKI010000549.1:0-2395 GCA_031396225.1 bacterium
GATCGCCTCGAAGATGACCGCGGCGGATTCCCCCTGGAAGGGCAGCACCCCGGTGGCGGCCTGGTAGAGCACCGTGCCCAGCGAGAACAGGTCGGTGCGCGCGTCGGTGACCTGCCCGCGCGCCTGCTCGGGCGACATGTAGGACACCGTGCCCAGCGTGCTGCCGGCCATGGTCAGGTCGTTGGCTGGCACCACCGTGGGCGCCTGGGAGGCGCCGCCCGCCCCCGGCGGTCGCGACCGCTCGATCTTCGCCAGGCCGAAGTCCAGGATCTTCGACTGGCCCCGGGAGTTGACGAAGATGTTGGCCGGCTTCAAGTCCCGGTGCAAGATCCCCTTCGCGTGCGCCGACTCGAGCGCGTCCGCGATCTGCGTTCCCAGCTCGAGGAGCGGGCCCAGCTCGAACGGCCCTCGACGGATCGACTCGGCCAGCGTCTCTCCCTCGAGCAACTCCATCGCGATGAAGTGCCGTCCCTCGTGCTGGTCGATCTCGTGGACCGTGCAGATGCCGGGGTGGTTCAAGGCCGAAGCGGCGCGGGCCTCGCGTTGGAAGCGCTCGAGCGAGGCCGAGTCCTGCGCCATCTCGGCAGGCAGGAACTTGAGCGCGACCTGCCGCCCGAGCTTCGTGTCCTCAGCCTCGTACACGACGCCCATCCCACCGCTGCCAAGCCTGCGGTTCACCTTGTAATGGGAGACGCTATTTCCGATCAAAGACTCTGTCATCCGAAGCGTCCTTATGAAGGGCTCACGCGCCCGCCGGTTTTGGATAGAGCCGCTCGAACTCGGGGTCGCCGTGGAGGATCGCAAGGTCGGGGTCGCGGCGCGCCCAACCCCCGTCCTGCCAGCCGGCTTCCCAAGCCTTCTTCAATGCCTCGATCGCATCGGGCTTCCGGCGCAAACGGCCGTAAGTACAAGCCGCGTTGTAGAGCACCGTGGCCGCGTTCGACCGCATCGCCATTGCGAGATTCAGCTCACGAACGGCATCGTCCGCACGTTCCACACCGGCGTAGTTGGCAGCCAGCAGCACGCGTGCGCGGGCGTCCTCGGGGTGCTTCTTGAGGTGGGCTTCCAGGACCTGCATGCTCTGCTGGGTGATGTTTCGTGCCGCGTCCTGCTTTCCAAGGGCCTCGAACGCGTTGGTGATGGGCACGTAGATGTTGTAGTCCTCGCCGGCGGAGGCCACCGCCGTTTCCAACATGTCCGCGATCTCCTGGTACCTGCCCGCTGCGAAGAGGACCCGGCCCAGCAGATGGTAGCCTCCCTCGACGTCCGGCCTTCGCTCGATCGCCTCCCGGACGCGCAGAATGGCCTCGTCGTACTTCTCCTCGGCGTAAAGGATCCACGCCTCGGCCACCCGGATTTCTGGCGAGTCGCCGCCCAGAGCGCTCGCCCGCTGGCTCGCGGCCTTGGCCCGCTCGATCCAGGCAGGAGTGCGCGCGGAGCGGTAATAGGTCTCCGCGCACACGTTGGCGATGGCGGCGTGGGCGAGCGCGAAGCCGGGGTCCATCGCGACCGCGCTGTCGAACATCTGCAGCGCGAACTCCGCGTCCTGATGCGTCATCCGGCGCGCGTAGCTCTTTCCACGCAGGTACAGGTCGTAGGCCTGCAGGTTGTCGGTGGGCTTGGCGGCGAGGGCGGCCTGCTCCTGGGGCGAAAGGGTGATCCGAAGCGCCTGGGCGATCTTGCGAGCGATCTCGTCCTGGACCTCGAAGACGTCCGCCATCTCGCGGTCGTAGCGCTCGGACCAGACGAGTGAGTCCGTTTGCGCGTCCACGAGCTGCGCGGTGATCCGCAGTCGGTTGCCGGCCCGCCGGATGCTGCCCGCCAGCACGACGGCCGCCTTGAGCTGCTGCCCGATCTGGGCCGCAGTGACCGGCTTGTCCCGGTACGGTAGGACCGTAGGGCGCGAGAGGATCCGGAGGCCTTTGATCTTCGACAGCTCCGTGATGATGTCTTCGGTCACGCCGTCACGGAGGTACTCGTCCTCTTTGACCCCGGAGAGGTTCTCGAAGTAGAGGACGGCGATCGAATTCTCGGCAGCCTTCGTCGGGAAGCCGGACCGCGAATTGGTGAGCTCCCCGGTGCGGCGGCTCCCGGAGTCGGTGTCGCGCTTGAGGCGCAGGAGGTCGGTCTTCAAGTCGGTGGCGGTCTGGTAGCGCAGGCCGCGGTCCTTCTCGAGCGCCTTGCCCAGGATGCGATTGAGTTCCACGGGGAGCGCCGGATTTGCCTGGCTGATCGGCGCGGGGTCGCGGTTCAAGATCGCCTCGAAGATGACCGCGGCGGATTCCCCCTGGAAGGGCAGCACCCCGGTGGCGGCCTGGTAGAGCACCGTGCCCAGCGAGAACAGGTCGGTGCGCGCGTCGGTGACCTGCCCGCGCGCCTGCTCGGGCGACATGTA
>JANNKI010000560.1:0-6850 GCA_031396225.1 bacterium
CTCGGGGCCGACTTCTACACCGGCAACCTGCACAAGTGGGCGATGGCCCCGCGCTCGAGCGCCATCCTGTGGGCCACGCCGGAGCGCCAGGCATCGCTCCACCCCACGGTCATCTCGTGGGGCTACGGGCTCGGCATGAGCGCGGAGTTCGACCTGCAGGGCACGCGCGACCCCTCGCCGTGGCTGGCGGCACCCGAGGCGCTGGCGTTCATGCGCGAGCTGGGACTCGACGCCATGCGCGAGTGGAACCATCGACTGGCGTGGGACACGGCGCGAGCGTTCGCCGCACACTGGGGGACCACCGTGCCGGCGCCCGAAGCGATGTACGGGAGCATGGTGACGCTGCCGCTGCCCGAGCGTTTCGGCACCACGCGCGAGGCGGCGGAGGCCCTGAAGAGCGGGCTGCTCTACGAGGACGGGATCGAGACGCAGATCCACGCGTTCCGGGGCCGACTCTGGCTCCGGCTCGCGGCGCAGGTGTACAACGACGCCAGCGACTTCGCGCGACTGCGTGACGCAATCGACCTACGCGGAGCTCAGAGGAGTTTCTCGAAGTAGATGAGCGGCACAGCGCGATAGGTGACCCGCCCGACCTCGCGGTAGCCGCACCCGGCGTAGAAGCCTCCCGCGCCCGCGTCCGCGTCGTAGGCGTCCAGCCGGATGGACTGCGCCGGCCACGCGCGCGCCAGTTCGGTCGCCTGCTCGAGCAGTGCCCGCCCCACGCCCTTCCGCTGGAGCGACGGCGCCACGGCCATGTCGTGCAGGTAGAGCGGGCGCGCCACGGGCACGAAGTAGCGCGTGTCGATGGCCCACGGCTTCTTCGTGGCGAGTCGCAGCGTGCCCACGAGCTTTCGCGCCCTGCGGGCGAGCAGGACCTTCGAGCCCCGGAGTCCGTGCCGCACGCCACGCACGCTCGGTCCGCCCGACCAGTGACCCTTGCCGAACCTGGCGGTGAGGTGTTCGCCGACCGCGGTGCGCAGCGCCGCAATCTCCACGGCGTCTTCCTCGGTCGCGAGCGAGAACACGAGCTTCACGTGCCGTTCGCCGCTAGGTCGTGTAGTCCGCGTTCACGCGCACGTATTCGGCCGAGAGGTCGCACGTCCACACCACGGCCGAGTCGGTCCCGAGCCCCAGGTCCAGGTGCACGATCGCGGGATCCTGGCGCAGGAGCGCCGAGGCACGCGCCGCGTCGAACGCCACCGGCAGGCCGCGGTCGAGCAACTGCAGCGAGTCGTCCTCGCCGAACCAGAGCCGCACGCGCTCGGGCACGATCTCGGCGCCGCTGTAGCCGGCCGCCGCCAGGATGCGGCCCCAGTTGGGGTCGTTCCCGTGGATCGCGGTCTTGACGAGCGGCGAGCAGGCGATGGCGTCGCCCACGCGGTGCGCCTGGGCTTCGCTGGCCCCCCCGGTGATGCGCAGCTCCACCAGTCGCGTGGCGCCCTCGCCGTCGCGCGCGATCTGCCGCGCGAGCGACGCGCACGCGTCCGCCAGCGCCCCGGCGAACGCGGCCTCGCCGTCGTCGTCCACGGCGACGCCCGACACCCCCGAGGCCAGCACCAGCACGGTGTCGTTCGTGCTCATGTCGCCGTCCACGCTGATGCGGTTGAAACTCCGCTCCACCGCCGCGCGCAGGCAACGGTCGAGCCGGGCGGGCTCCAACCGCGCGTCGGTCGTGAGCACGGCGAGCATCGTGGCCATGTTCGGGTGGATCATGCCGGCGCCCTTGGCGAAGCCCGCCACGCGCACGCGGCCGTCGGGGAGGAGCGCGTCGGCCGCGGCCAGTTTCTCGCGCGTGTCGGTCGTCATGATTGCGCGCGCGGCGTCGCCCGCCGAGTGGAGTGCTGCGGCCGAACCCAGCACGGCGACACCGCGCGCGAGCTTCTCCATGTCGAGGAAGCGTCCGATCACGCCGGTCGAGAGCACGAGGACCTCGTGCTCCGCCGCGCCGATGGCCTGGGCGCCGAGCGCGCGCATGTGCCGCGCGTCGGCGAGCCCGCGCTCGCCGGTGACGGCGTTGGCGCAGCCGGAGTTGTAGAACACGCCCCGCATGTGGCCCGCGGCGCCGGCCAGCGATTCGCGACAGACGTGCACGGGGGCGGCCTGCACGCGATTCGTGGTGAACACGCCCGCGGCGCTGCACGGCACGTCGCTCCACACGAGCCCCAGGTCGAGGTTCCCGCTGGGTTTCAAGCCGCAGGCCGTGGCGGCGGTTCGAAAACCCGGCACCAGTGCGAACGACGCCGCGTCAGAAGTGGCGCGTGCGGGCGAGGGGGGCGACACGGTCGACATGGGCGTGACTCCTCCATCGGTGCGGGGTTCGTCGGGAAACGCAGCTTAGCGGCGTCGCGCCGACCGTGCCACGGGCGATCGCGTCGCGCCGCGCGCGAGGGACTTAGCGGAGCACCACGAAACGTCCGACCTGGTTCGTTCCGCGCGATTCGACGGTGAACAGGTAGATGCCCGAGGCCACATCCTGCCCATTGCGTGAGATGAGGTCCCAGCGGGCCTGGCCGTCGCCGCGCGAGCCGTCGTGATCGATCGTCGTCACCAGGTCCCCGGCCAACGTGTAGATGCGGATGGTGCTGCGCGCGCGCGGCAGGCCCATGAAGTCGAGGTGTCGGCTGAACGAATCCCCCGGCACGGGTGCGCGGTCCCACGGCGCCCGCGCGCGGAACGGGTTCGGCACCACCCAAACGCCACCGGGGGCCTCGCGTGCCGCCACATCCGGCGTGACCACCGAGTCGAGCGTCGCGAGGATCGGGCTCTCCAGGCGCTCGGTGATCGGCGTGTCCCCCAGCACCTGAAGCGTGCGCTCGCTCACCGCCGTGACCGCATACACGTAGTCGAAGCCATTCAGCACCCGCGTGTCGTTCCAGCGATAGCGCCCCACGGGATGGAGCCGCCGCTCATAGAGGATGCGATCGTAGGCCACGCTCGAATCCGTGGCCTGCGCCAGCGGCCGCGCGCCGAGCGTGGTGTCGCGCGCGAACGATGCGACCTGCTGAAAGCGAGCGGGCGAGGGCAGGTCGGCCTGGCGCGAACGCCAGTCGTCCAGCCGGTAGAGGTTGTAGCCGACAAATCTCACGTTGGCGTCGTTCGCGATGCGCGCATCCACCAGCACCTCGCTCCGATCGTCCCACTCCACGCGGACCACGCCATCGCCTGAAACAGTGCGCCAGGTGGGTGGCATGGGAACGCCGGCGGGGTCTCGCCAGCGCGCGAACGTCTCGCGACCATCGAATCCCGTGCACGCGTCGCAGTCGAGGTCGGTCCAGACGCATGAGCCGTGCTCGTAATGGGCCTGGGAGTCCACGGTCGCCACGGCATCGGGCGCGAACTTGATCACGCAGTGTGGGTCGACCACGAACTCCAGGCCCACGGGAGGCTCGTAGCACACCTCGTGGCCGGTGATGCCGGTATTGCCGATCCACCACTGCCGCCAGAGGCTCGCCGCGGAGTCCGGCAGCGCGTTCACGTAACCGCCGTGATGGATCTGAAGGGCATGCTCGACCTCGGTGCGCAGGGACTCCGGCGGCGCCACCACCAGCGCCAGGTCCATCTCCAACGATCTTCCCGGATCGAGCCTCGTGAACGGCCCGCAGCTCATCAACACGACATAGTCGTGTGCCAGCAACGTGTCGGGCACGCCCGGGAACTCGCCGGCCAGTGCGCGGTAGCGATCCGCATCGAGGATCGGCGACCCGCCCTGGCCCGGCGGCAGGTCGTTGGCGAAGTACGACGATCGGAACGACACGCGAGGGGGCGCGAAATAATAGGGCCGCAGGATGCTCCCGCTCACGCGACCCTGTTCCTCGAGCAACGACAGCGGATCCGTCGTGTGCCAGAGCGGCACCAACGCGACGCTCCCGCCGCCCGGTTCCCTACGCGACTCATGGATCGATGGGGCGGCTCCCGAGACCGTGGTCAGGCAGTCCTTGTACCAGGGGATGGGATTGGAGATGGGTGGGTGCAGGAACGCCGAGGGGATGCGCGACGTCCCGTCGTTGAAGTGCTGCTGGTAGTCGACGGCGCGGGCGACGTCGTCGAGATGGCCACCGACCGAGCCCGAGAGGCTGGCGTCGAGGTCGGCGTGCAGGCCGATCCGGACCTTCGTGAGCGGTTCGGTGCCACGGTTCGTGATCACGAACCGAAGGCCCACCACCTGATCGTAGCCGGGGATAGCCCAGGCGAACGCTTCCTGTCTCACCTCGAGATGCAATGGGACGTGCGACTCCCCGTTCGGGTAGTAGTATTGGGTGGCCTCCGGCTGGTCGTCCCGGTAGCGCGCGAACAGTGTCTGGGTGGCGAACAGCCCCAGATCCTCATCCACCTCGCCATCGGCGTCGTCGTCGCGCCCGTCCATGAACTCCTCATCGATGCGGCCGTCACCGTCGTCATCAATCCAACGGAGCGTCCCCGGCCCGCCGGCATAGGCGACGCGCACGCGATCCTCGGGGTCGAGCGTGGGCCGCCACTCGAGCAACGGACCGCCCGAGACCCGAACGTGCCCGAGCGGGTCCTCGGCGCCGACCCACAGCTGAGCATGCTTGAGCAGCTCCCGCCCACTGCCCCGCGGGTACTCGAGCGAGGGGTCGAAAGATCGGCCGACATCCCGGAACGGATTCCCGATCGCGCCGATATTCGTGATGCGCATGGCGAACGCACCCGCGGTGAGCTGCGGCCCGCGATTCTCCACGTCGAGAACCGAGTGCGCCGGGAGGACGGCGAGGCAGAGTCCCACGAGGGTTACGAACGTGGCGGAGACTGCGCGGAATCCTCGGCTCAAGGCGCTCCTGGGGGGATGCCGTTCGGGAGGCATCGAGCATACTCAGGGTGGGCGTTCATGGACAGCGTTTCCAGGCCCTTCGCGGCGAGCACGCTTGCCGCCGCTTTCCCGCGCGTGGCATCCTGCCAAGAGCCGGCATCCCACACGCAGGAGCGTCATGGACGATCGCGCCCGCTTCGAGGAGTTCGCGCGGCTCGCCACCGAGCAGCGCAATCCGCGCACGCTGGACCTCGACACGCTCGAGGTCCCCGAACTGCTTGCTCGCATCAGCTCCGAGGATCGCACCGTTCCCGACGCCGTGGCCCACGAGCTGCCCTGGATCGCGCGCGCTGTGGAGTTCATCGTGGCCTCGTTCAAGGCCGGCGGCCGCCTCATCTATGTCGGGGCCGGCACGAGCGGGCGGCTGGGGGTGCTCGACGCCTCGGAGTGCCCGCCCACGTTCGGCTCCGACGCCGACATGGTGGTCGGAGTGATCGCCGGGGGATACACGGCCGTGGTGCGGGCGGTCGAGGGCGCCGAGGACCGCGCCGACCAGGGCGCGCACGCCATGGACGACCTCGAGGTGGGGCCCGAGGACACCGTGGTCGGTCTGGCCGCCAGTCGCCGCACGCCCTACGTGGTGAGTGCGATCGCGCGAGCACGCTCGCTCGGGGCGCGCACGGTGTACGTGACCTGCACGCCGCGCGAGGAGTTCACGCTCGAGGTGGACGTGGCCATCTGCCCGGTCGTGGGCCCCGAGGTGCTCATGGGAAGCACGCGCATGAAGGCGGGGACGGCGCAGAAGCTCGTGTGCAACATGCTGTCGACCGCGTCGTTCGTACGCGTGGGCAAGGCCTACGAGAACATGATGGTGGACCTGATGGCGAACAGCCAGAAGCTGGTCGAACGCGGCCGCCGCACCGTCATGACGATCACCGGCTGCGACTACGCCGCCGCGGGTCACGCCATCGAGGCGGCGGGCAAGAGTGTGAAGACCGCCATCGTCATGGTGAAGCTCCAGTGCTCGCGCGCCGAGGCCGAACGCCGCCTCGCCGCGGCCGACGGCTTCGTGCGCGGCGCGCTTGGAGAAGACGTCCCGGAGCGTCGCACACCGTGAGGGCCGCCCAGGCGCTGCTCGTGATCGCGCTGCCGTGGCTCGCACTCTCCTGCGCGCCGCGGCGCGCGGCCGAGCGAGCACCGGTGGAGTTCTGGGTGAGCTGGCCGATCGAGGCGGTCGCACCGCTTGTCGCGACGTTCGAGGCCGAGAATCCCGGCCTGCGCGTGCACCTGCGCCACGTGCCCCTGAGCGCGCAAGGTGACAGCGTCACGCTCGCGGTCGAGTCCGGCCACCCGCCCGACCTGTGCCAGCTCTCCGGCGGCAGCATGCCGGCGTGGCTCGCGCAGGGCTCGCTTTCGGATTGGAGCGCCGGCGTGGCCGACCTGCGAGGCATCCTGCGCGGCTGGGAGTTGTGCATGGTGGGCGATGCCGTCTATGGCTTGCCCTGGACGCTGCGCGCCCCTGTGCTGATCTACGAGAAACGGCTGTTCGCACGCGCCGGACTCGACAGCAGTCGCGCCCCCGCCACCTGGGAGGAGCTGCGCACGGCCGCCGGCCGCGTGCAGGCCCTGCGGGGCGGCGTGCACGGCTTCGGAGTGCCATCGGGCTCGACTCGCGAGCTGGCGTCGGCCTGGCTCCCGTGGGCGTGGGGCAACGGCGGCGAACTCTTCACGGCGGGACTCGATTCGAGCCGCGTGGGAGAACCCGCACCCGCGCAGGCACTCGAGCACCTGGTGGCGCTCCGCCGCAACGGGCTTGCCGCGCCGCAGGATTCGCTCGAGCGCGAGTTCCACGCCGGCCGCCTGGGAGTGTTTCTCGCCGACGCGACGTTCGCCCAGGCGAGTGCCCGCGCGGGCCGACGCGCGGGGGTCGCACTCCTGCCCCGGCCGGCTGCCGACCGTGGCGCTTCGTCGTCGTGGGCCGATGGCGAGGTGCTCGTGAGCTTCACCGCGTCGCGCCACAAGGAGCAGGCGCTCAAGCTGGCGCGCTTCCTGGTGCAGCCCGCCAGCGCGCTCGCGCTGGTGGCC
>JANNKI010000566.1:0-3891 GCA_031396225.1 bacterium
GCGCCTGGCCCGCATCGTGGACACGCTCGTGGGCGCAGACTTGAAGCGCCTGGCCGACGGCCGCCGCGACGGCGTGGCCGTGATCGCCGAGGGCGTCGCACTCGACGTGGACCCTCGCGACCTGGACGCGATCGCGAACCTTGAACGCGACGACCACGGCCACGTGCGACTCGACGAGATCAACTTCGGCGACGTGCTGAAACACGGGGTGCAGGAGCGCCTGCGCGACTTCGGGATCCAGTCCACGATCGGCACCAAGAACATCGGCTACGAGCTGCGCTGCACCGACCCGATCCCCTACGACATGGAATACACGCGCGATCTGGGCTACTGCGCCGCCAAGTACCTGTTGGGTGGCGGCGACGCGGCCATGGTGTCGCTGCAGGGCGGCGAGTTCGTGCCGGTGCCGTTCGAGGCGCTGCTCGATCCGAACACCGGACGCGCCCGGGTGCGCCTGGTGGACGTGAACACCACGCGCTATGCCATCGCACGCCGGTACATGCTCCGGCTGCGTCGCGACGACTTCGATTCGGATGATCGGCTCGAGCCGTTAGCCGAGGTGGCACGGCTGTCGGTGGCGGACTTCCGCCGGGAGTTCGAGTACCTGGTCGAGGACGAGCCGCCGGCGCTACGGCTGGCCGAGGTGGGGCGCGCCGACTGAGGCGCCCGCAGAGCCCTCGTGCGCGCTTGACGCGGCTTGGCCCGCGGAGTTAACTCCTCGGCTCGCGGGCGATTAGCTCAGCTGGTAGAGCACTTGCTCGACAAGCAAGGGGTCACTGGTTCAAGTCCAGTATCGCCCACCATCTTCAAGAGGGGCGCGCGCGCGGTCGAACCCGGCGGCTGGTCGGGGCGCCGCCCTGCCGCCCCATTCGTGTCTCGGGAAAGGCGGCCGCCGCGGGCCGCGAGTGAGGCTCCACAGCATGACCGCCACCGCCAAGCCGTCGTCCGGTCCCGACCTTTCCGCCTACCCGGGCGGCGAGGCGCTGTACCGCCTGCGGCACTCGGCCGCGCACGTGCTGGCCACGGCGGTCACCGAGCTGTTCCCCGATGTGAAGGTGGCCGGCGGCCCGCCCGTGGAGGGCGGCTTCTACTACGACTTCGCCAAGGCCACGCCGTTCGCCCCCGAGGACCTCGTGCGCATCGAGGCCCGCATGCGCGAGATCGTCGCCGCCGACCAGCCGTTCGAGTACGGCGAGCTGACGCGGAACGAGGCGCGCGCGCACTGGGAGAAACTGGGGGAGAAGTACAAGCTCCACTTCCTGTCGCAGATCCCCGACGACGCCAAGGTGACCACGTACCGGAACGGTCCGTTCCTTGACCTGTGTCGCGGTCCGCACGTGCGCAGCACCGGCGAGCTCGGCGCGTTCAAGCTCACGCACTTCGCCGGCGCCTACTGGCTGGGGAGCGAGCGGCACGAGATGCTCCAGCGCATCTACGGCACCGCGTTCGCCACGCAGGCCGAGTTGGACGAGCACCTCAAGCGGATCGAGGAATCGCTCAAGCGTGACCATCGGCGGCTCGGGCGAGAACTGGACCTGTTCTCGATCCACGAAGAGGTGGGAGCGGGGCTCATCCACTGGCACCCGCGCCTCGGCATGGTGCGGCACGTGCTCGAGAACTTCTGGAAGGACGAGCACCAGAAGCGCGGCTACCAGTTCGTCTACACCCCGCACATCGCGAGCGAGAAGCTCTACGAGATCTCGGGGCATCTACAGAACTACGCCGACATCATGTACTCGCCCATGATCATCGACGAGCAGGCGTACCGCGCCAAGCCCATGAACTGCCCCGGCCACATCATGATCTACAACTCGCGCAAGCACAGTTACCGCGAGCTGCCGCTGCGCTACGCCGAGCTGGGCACCGTGTACCGCTACGAGCGCTCGGGCGTGCTGCACGGCATGGAGCGCGTGCGCGGGTTCACGCAGGATGACTCGCACATCTTCTGCACCCCCGACCAGCTGCAGTCCGAGGTGCAGGGAATCCTGGACCTGATGGACCACCTGCTCAAGACGTTCGGCTACGAGTACTCCTGCTATCTGGCCACGCGGCCCGCGGACAAGTACCTGGGCTCGGACGAGGAATGGGAGTTCGCCACGAACGCGCTGCGCGCGGCACTCGAGGCGAAGGGGCTCCCGTACGACGTGGACGAGGGTGGCGGCGCGTTCTACGCGCCCAAGATCGACGTGAAGCTGCGTGACGCCCTGGGCCGCGAGTGGCAGTGCCCCACGATCCAGGTGGACCTGAACCTTCCCAAGCGATTCGGCGTTTTCTACACCGGGCCGGACGGGCAGGACCACGAAGTGATCATGCTTCACCGGGCGCTCTACGGCTCGCTCGAGCGCTTCGTGGGCATCTACATCGAGCACACGGGCGCGGAGTTCCCCGTGTGGGTGGCGCCGGTGCAGGCGCTGGTCGTGCCGGTGAACGCCAAGGCGCACGAATATGCGAACGCCACCCTCGCCGCGCTCAAGGACGCCGGATTCCGCGCCGACGTGGACCTTCGCGACGAGAAGCTGGGTGCGAAGATCCGCGACGCCGAACTTCTCAAGATCCCCTACCTGCTGGTCGTGGGCCCGCGCGACGCCGAGGCCGGCACCGTCTCGGTGCGCCGCAAGGGCGCCGGCGACCTGGGCGCCATGCCGCTGCCCGCGTTCCTCGAGCGCATCGCCAGGGAAGTGCGCGAGAAGACGCGGTAGCGCCGGCGGCTCAGCGCCCCTGCCAGCCGATGCGAAGTGACCACGTCTGCAGCCGATCCTGCGGCCGGTCCAACGTGCTCCAGCGCAGTTCCGCCCCGAGCGTCGGGCCGAACAGGTCGAAGTCGTAGCGAGTCCCGAGCGAGCCGATCCACGCCCAGCCCGACGAGCCGGGGAACTCCACGTCGAGCGTCTGGACCGGGTCACGGAAGTGATACGCTCGCAGGCCCGCGCCGAGGTAGCCGCGGCCGGCGCCGACCATCAACCAGGTGTGCGGCAGCGCGCGCCACTGGAGTTCGGCCCGCGCCGCCCCGAGCCAACCGCGGCCGCGCCAGTCGAACGACAGCGTGTCCACCGCCTGACTGCCGTCCAGGTCCTGGAACGTGACGAACTGGTAGCTGGCTCGCCCCACGGCCGGCAGCACCTGGTACTCACCGTTCAATCGCACGCGCAGTCGGGGGCGGGGGCGCGCCTCGATACCGAGCTCGAAGTCCTGCCCCACCTCGTAGCGCTGGCGGATGAACTCGGGCGAATGGATCCAGCCGAGCCCGACACTTCCGTGCGCGTGGAGCCATCGGGGCAGGAACGTGGCCGAGTCGGGGGCGGCCGCGGGCGCCCGGGCGGGTGGCGGCTCGGGCACGGCGGCGCGGACGGGCGACGACGAGAGGAGCAGAAGCGCGAGAGGCACGAGCCGCCGGCGGGCGGGGCGGGTCACGGAAGCCATGTGGAGTCCTCGAGGGGTCGCGCCACTGCCGAGCAGGGCGCGAGCTTCGCCGCGGTCGACGCCCGGGAGTGTAGCGCCGGGTCACGAGCCGTCGCATCCACGAAATCGAGGGGCCCCCGCGTGCACGGGAGCCCCTCGGACAAGCGTAGCCTGAACGGCGTCAGTTGCCGCCGAACGCGAACACCAGGCCGCCTGAGGCGTCCATGCTGCTCGGCCACCAGGTCGACTTGGCTCCGGCTTCCTCGTAGTTCGCGCGGCCGAGCTTGTGCCCGGACTGGAGCGTGAACCCCCAGCCCTCGCCGATCATCATGTGCGCGCCGATCCGTCCCGAGAGGCTGATGCGGGTAGTGCTCTCCGTCTCGTAGCTCGTGGCCGGCGGCGTGGCGTCTTCAAACTTGGCCTTGCCGGACCAGTACTCGATCCCCGGCCCGAAGAAGAGGTAGGCGCGCTCGCTCAGTTTCACCACGCGAT
>JANNKI010000572.1:0-2136 GCA_031396225.1 bacterium
CCGGCCGCCACGCGCGGCCCGGCCGCGTCCCGGCTCGGCCTGGCCATCGCGCGCGGCATCCTCGAGCTTCACGCCGGCCGCCTGTGGGTGGAGCAGCCGCCCGCGGTGGTGGGCGGCAAGCCCCCGGGACCGCGCTTCTGCTTCAGCGCGCCCGCGCGCCAGACCGCGTCAGCCCGCGCGCGTCGCGTGGCGCGCCAGGCGCTCGGTCGCGCGGATCTGCAGCCGCTGTTCGATTCCATCGTCGAGATGGTGGGCGTGACGCTCGAGAGCACGCTCGTTTCACTCGTGCTGGTGGATCCCGACCGCGGCGACCTGTTCGTGGCCGCGAGCACCGGGCACGGTGGCGCCGTTAAGGGCCGCCGCACCGCGCTCCGCGGTGGCGTGGCCGGCGCCGTGGCGGCGTGGGGGCATCCACTGCTCGTGCAGGACATCGAGACCGATCGCCGCTTCCGCCGGCTCAATCACCCCCAGTACAACACGAAGTCGCTCCTGTCGGTGCCGCTGCGGGTGGAGGGCGAGGTCATCGGCGTGGTGAACGCGAACAACAAGCAGAACGGCGAGGCGTTCGACGAGGACGACCTGGGCCTGCTCGTGATGCTCACCGAGCGCGTGGGCAGCGCCATCGAGCGCGCCTGCGCGTACCCCGACAGCGATCGGGTGGTGGACGACGCGCTCGAAGCCGTTCGCGCCATGACGCAGCTCAAGCGCGAGTTCGCCCTGGGCGGCCGCCGCTACGTCAAGCGCTCGCGCGCACTCGCGCGCCTGCTGCACCTCACGCCGGCCGAGATCGACGTGATCGGCTACGTCGCCAGCATCCACGACCTCGGCATGGTGCGCTTCGGACCCGAGACCGCACACGCGAACCATCTCGACGACGAGCAGCGTCGCGCGGTGCGCTCGCACCCCGAGGTCAGCGTGGAGATCCTGCGCCCGCTCGAGTACCTGGGACTGGTGCGCGAGCTCATCCTGGCGCACCACGAACGTTGGGACGGGGCCGGTTACCCGCACGGACTCAAGGCTGAGCACATCCCGATGGGTGCGCGCATCCTCGCGGTCGTGGACGCGTGGGAGAGCATGACCACGTCCCATCCGTGGCGCGCGGCCGTGCCGAACGACGAGGCCATCGCCGAGCTGCGCCGGGAGTCCGGGCGGCAGTTCGACGGCGAGGTGGTGGAAGCCTTCGTGCGGATGCTCGCCGAGGATGAGGAAGAGACTCGCGCGGCGGCCTGAGGGCGTCGCGACTCGTGGAACAGCCGGCGGAGGTACCGCTCAAGCCCGGGCGGGAACGCGCCGATAACCGCAACGAATCCCGAGGGACCGGGCGCAGGAGAGGCCCCGCGGGGAGTGGAGTCGCGAGGAGGTGAACGGCATGGCGAAGGGAAGGATCCTGGTGGTGGACGACGAGATCTACATCGTCCATATCCTGGACTTCAGCCTCGGCATGGAGGGGTACGAGGTCATCACGGCGCTCGACGGCGAGCAGGCGGTCGAGAAGGCACGCGCCGAGAAGCCGGACCTCATCGTCCTCGACATCATGATGCCGAAGCTCGACGGATACGAGACGTGCAAGCGCCTCAAGGCCGATCCCGAGACCAAGCACGTGCCGGTCATCCTGCTGTCCGCGAAGGGTCGCAACGTGGACCAGAAGGTCGGCTTCGAGGTGGGCGCGGACGACTACATCACCAAGCCGTTCAGCCCGCGGAAGCTGGTCGAGCGCATCAACGCCATCCTCGGCCACGGCACCTCGCAGCAGCGCATGCAAGCCTGATCCTCCGCCAGGTCCGGTCAGCGTAACGCGAAGCCCGCGCCATCCGGCGCGGGCTTCGCGCTTGCGACGGCAGGCTGCTCGGCGCACTGTTCCGCCCCCGACGCGACCCGCGCGGGGGACCCACTCCCGCGCGGGTCCGGTCCCCAGTGGCCTCCACGCCAGTGTTCCCACTCCGCCATGTCCTTCGCGCTCGTCGCGCTGCCGGTGCCCGTCCGACAGCTGTTCACCTATCGCGTCTCCACTGAGCTCGCCGCCTCCGCCTTGCCCGGCGCGCCGGTCGAGGTGCCGTTCCGCGGCCGCGCGCTGCGCGGTGTGCTGTTGGAACGCCTCGCGAGCACGCCACTCGACGAGGTGCGCGAGCTGGGTCG
>JANNKI010000593.1:0-3151 GCA_031396225.1 bacterium
CGAACGGCCAGTACACCACGGTCGTCACCAACGCCGGTGGCGGAGCCAGTAGCTGGCGCGGTCGCGCCGTGACGCGCCAGCGCGACGACCCCACGTGCGACCCGGGCAGCCAGTTCGTGTACCTGCGCGACGTGCGCAGCGGCCTGCTGTGGTCGGCCGCCTATCATCCCGTCCGCCGCGAGCCGGAGCGCTACCGCGTCACGTTCCGCTCCGACGACGCGCTGTTCGAGCGCACAGACGACGGCATCGAGACACGGCTGGAGATCGCGGTGTCTCCGGAGGACGACGTGGAGGTGCGCCGGGTGTCGCTGACCAATCGCAGCGACCGCCTGCGCGAGATCGAGGTCACGAGCCTGGTGGAGGTCGTGCTGGCGTCCCCCGCGGACGACCTCTCGCATCCCGCGTTTCAAAAGCTGTTCCTGGAGACCGAGTACCGCCCCGAGTGCGCCGCGCTGCTCTGCGGCCGCAGGCCGCGTTCGCCCGACGAGCAGGCGCCCTGGGCGGTGCACGTGCTGAGCGCAGAGGGCGGCGCGCAGGGCGCCATCGAGTGGGAGACCGACCGAGCGCGTTTCCTGGGCCGAGGGCGCACGCCCGAGAACCCCGTGGCGTTGGACGGCCGGTCGCTGTCGGGCACCACGGGCGCGGTGCTGGATCCCGTGCTGAGCCTGCGCCGGCGCGTTCGCATCGCCCCAGGCGGCCGCGTGCGTCTGGTGTTCGCCACCGGCGTGGCCGCCACTCACGCCACCGCGCTGGCGCTGGCGGAGAAATACGACGACCCCGCGGCCGCGACGCGCACGTTCGCGCTGGCCAACACCCAGACCCATTTGCGGTTGCGCCACCTGGGCATCTCGGCCGAAGAGGCACAACTCTACGAGCGGCTCGCCTCGCACGTGCTGTGGACCGACAGCGCGCTGCGCTCCCCTGCCGGGCTGCTCGAGGGCAACACGCTGGGTCAGTCCGGACTCTGGCCCCACGGCGTCTCGGGCGACCTGCCCATTCTGGTGGTTTGCGCCGTGCGCGAGGAGGACCTGTCCCTGGTGCGTCAGGTGCTGCGCGCGCAGGAGTACTGGCGGTTGAAGGGGTTGAGCGCCGACGTCGTCATCGTGAACGACCACCCCGTGAGTTACCTGGACGAGATGCACGAGCAACTCCAGGGCCTGCTGGAGCAGGGACCGTGGGCTGCGTGGAAGCACCGCCCCGGCGGCGTGTACCTGTTGCGCGGCGACGTTGTGCCCGAGGCGGAGCGCACCGTGCTGTTGGCCACCGCGCGCGCCGTGTTGAATGGCGAGCGCGGCGACCTCGCCAACCAGTTGGGCCTTCCCTACCCCGAACCCACCTGGCCTGAAGCGCTGGCGTTCCATCCGAGCGGTGGCGCGACGGAGTCGCACCAGCCTTCGCAGGAAGTGGACGTACCGCCGATGACGCACACCAACGGGCTCGGCGGCTTCGGCCCCGGCGGCCGCGAGTACGTGATCGTCCTGGACGGCGACACCGACACGCCGCAGCCCTGGGTGAACGTGCTCGCCAACCCGGACTTCGGCAGCGTGGTGGGTGCGACCGGCACGGCCTGGAGCTGGTGCGGGAACAGCCGCGAGAACCGGTTGACACCCTTCAGCAACGATCTGGTGAGCGAGTCGAGCGGCGAGGCCGTGTATCTGCGCGACGACGCGCTCGGCGAAGTGTGGGGCGCCACACCCGGCCCGCTGCCGCGCTCGGCCGAGGGCGGCCGCTGGGTGATCCGCCATGGCGCGGGTGTGACGCGCTATGCGCATCGCGCCCACGCCGTGACCTGCGAGATGACGGTGTTCGTGCACGCCGAGGCGCCGGTCAAGCTGTCGCGGTTGAGGCTGACCAATCACTCCCAGGGCCCCCGGCGCCTGAGCGTGTTCGCCTACCACGAGTGGGCACTCTGCCCGCCGCGCGCCGGCGAGCAGCGCTTCGTGGTCACCGAGCAGGACGAGGCGAGTGGCGCCCTGCTGGCCCGCAATCCCTACAACACCGATTTCGCCGGCCGTGTGGCGTTCGCCAGTGCAAGTGTGCCGCCCGCCTCGGCGACCGCAGACCGGTTGGAGTTCCTGGGACGCAATGGTTCGCTCCGGCGGCCCGCCGCACTCGCGCGCGAGTCGCTGGGCCAACGTTTCGGCGCCGGACTGGATCCTTGCGCGGCGCTGCAACTGAGGCTGGACCTGGAACCCGGCGAGACGCGCGAGGTGGTGCTGCTGCTGGGGCAGGGAAACGATCGCGCCCATGCGCTGGATCTGGCATCGCGTTTCGGAACTGTGGAGGCCGCGCGCCTTGCGCAGGAGCAACTGGAGTCTCACTGGGACTCCATGCTCGACACCCTGCAGGTGCAGACGCCTGACGATTCGTTCGACCTGTTGATGAACCGCTGGCTCCTCTACCAGGCGGTGAGCTCGCGGCTCTGGGGCCGCACCGGCTATTGCCAGCCGGGCGGCGCCTATGGCTTCAGGGACCAGCTCCAGGACGTGATGGCGCTGGGACTGGCACGGCCGGACCTCTACCGCGAGCACCTGCTGCGCTGTGCCGGCCGGCAATTCCTGGAAGGCGACGTGCAGCACTGGTGGCACGAGCACACCGGACGCGGAGTGCGCACGCGCTGCTCCGACGATCTGTTGTGGCTGCCTTTCGCCGTGGCGCATTACGTCCAGAGCACCGGCGATCAGGCGCTGCTCGACACACCGGTGGCGTTCCTCCGGGCGCCGGCCCTGGAGCCCGGGGAGGTGGAGCGCTACGGGCAGCCCGAGGGCACGGGCGAGAAGCGCTCGCTCTACCAACACTGTATCCGTGCCATCGAGCGTGGAACGACCATTGGCCCGCACGGCTTGCCATTGATCGGAAGCGGCGACTGGAACGACGGCATGTACCGGGTCGGGCACCGGGGACAGGGTGAGAGCGTGTGGCTCGGCTGGTTCCTGGCCCGGATCCTCGGCGACTGGGCGGTCGTGGCGGAGTCGCGCGGCGACGCCGCGCGGGCCGCCCGCTGGCGGAACGAGCGCGTTCGCATGCAGGCCATGCTGGAGCAGGCGTGGGACGGAGACTGGTACCGGCGCGCCTACTTCGACGATGGCACGCCGCTCGGCTCGGCGCAGGTGGCGGAGTGCCGCATCGACTCGATCTCGCAGAGCTGGGC
>JANNKI010000613.1:0-4957 GCA_031396225.1 bacterium
GCAGGCGGAGGCTGGCCTGCCGGACTGGGTGGGACAGATCCGGCAAGGGGAGACCGAACTCGGCCAGATGGTCGAGCAGGGACGGCTGAGCGAGGTTCACGCTCAAGCAGTCAAGCTCCAGGGCGCCCTCAAGCAGGTATCGGAGTTGGCCGCCAGCCTTACGCCGGATCTGCGCCAGCAGGTCACCGCGCATGTGGCCGCGGCGGACCGGTTGGTGGCTGAGCTGCACGACGCCGGAGATGCCGGGGACCTGACGAAGGCCAAGGCGAAGTTCCAGGAGTTCCAGACCCACCTGCGAGCGATTGAAGGTGTATACGGTGTCATCGCACCGTAAGTTCGGCATGGCGTTCATGCTCTCCGCGGCGCTGCTCGCTCCCGCTCGGTTGGTCCATGCGCAGGGCGATTCGCCGCGCCTGAGCCGGACCGAAGCGCAGGAGCGAGCGCTCGCCCACTCGGGCGAGCTCGCGCGGCGCTCCACGGCCAGCGTTGAAGCGCGGCGGCTCCAGCGTGCTCCCTATCCACACCTTCCGGACGTCACCTTCGGCATCGAGGGCACGCCGGCGCCATGGTCGAGTGGCGAGTACAGGCGTCGTGTTTCGCTTGAGCAGCAGATCGACCTTCGGGGTGAGCGGCGAGGCAGGCGGCGAGTCGGGAGTGCGACAAGCGCACTCGCCGAGCGCGAGTTCGGCGAGCGTGCCCAGGAGATCGCAGCCGCAGTGGACGAGGTGTTCAGTCGCCACCTGGTGGCGCGACGCAAGGTCGCCTTCCTCGATCCGTTGCGCGAACGGGCCCGTACCCTGCGGGCCAAGGCGGAGGCGGCCCGGCGCCGCGAGTCCCTGGCGGGTTTCGATGCTCGCCTCCTGCGGGCCGAGGCGCTTGGACTCGAGGCGGACTGGGTCGACGCCCGTCGCGAACTGGAGGTCGCCGCATCCGAGCTCCGCACGTGGCTCGCGCTGGCGCAGGATTCGGCGATCGATCTGGAAGACGATCTCGATGAGCGGCCGTGGCAGTGCGAGGCGGATTCGGCAATGACGCTCGTCTCGCACAGGCGGGTGGCCGTTGCGCGCGCGGCGGCAGCCGAATCGCTGGCCATGTCCCGACTCGCGCTCGAGCAGCGGCTCGGCCGGGTGAACCCGACGTTGGGCATTTCCGCGAGTCGGGACCGGGGCAGACTCGAGTCGCCCTCGGGTGCGATCGTCAATGACGCCACGTTCGTCGGCCTGGAACTGCGCGTGCCCCTTCCCGTCTTTGGAGTCAACCCGCTCGGGGTCGCCGAGGCGAGGCTCGAGCTCGAACGGGTCCGGGCCGAACGGGCAGCCCTCGAGCGTGAGGTGCGCCAGGAGGTTCTCGCCACCTGTGCCGCACTCCGACGCGTGGAGGAGGAGCGGGCGCTCCGCCGTGAGGCCGCCGAGTCGGCAGGGCGAGACCTTCAGCTCATCGAGTCCGCCTACCAGGACGGCCGCATTCCGCTCGATGAGTACCTGACGCTCCGCGACCGGCTCGTACGCCAGGAGATCGGGCTGCTCGATGCTCAGGCCGCCGTCGAGGGCGAACGGTCGCGGCTCGTCCGCGCAACTGGTGTGCCGCGCACCGAGCTGAGCCGGCGATTTGGAGGAATGAGATGAGCCCGCGCCCATCGATACGGTTTGCCGCGACCCTGATCATGCTCGGATGGCTCGCCGCGCCGCCCGCGTGGTCGCACGAGGGGGAGGACCATGGCGCACCGCAGCCGGTCACGAGCGATCCCAGCCTGGTCGTGCGATCAGCTTCGAACGATGCCTACGAAGTGGTGCTCAAGTATCGCAGCCTGCCCGGGGAGAGATCGACCGCGGCGCGAGTCTACCTGAGCGAGTACACCACGAACGTGCCGATCCAGCAGGCGGTGGTCACGCTGCGCACGACCAGCCCACGGCAGGTGACCGCCACCACCAAGGAGACGTCGCCCGGGGTCTATGAGGCAGCCCTGCCCTACGAGCAGGCTGGACGCTACACGTTGATCCTGGCGATCGGTTCCTCGCCGGCGACCGAGTTCGCGTTCCAGGATCTGCCGATGGGCGAGGACCTCGTCGCCACTCACGCGCGGGCACCGGCAGGTCGGGCCTTTGGGTGGTGGATGGGCGCCGCACTCGTCGCCTTGCTCCTGACGGTGGCCTTGATCGTGCGTCGGCGCTCCCTGCGAGCGATCTCCCGGACGGCCCTCGTCCTGATCGCGTCTGCTGCGGCAATGCTGCTCCCGGGCCGGGAGCCGCGGGCGGAGGGAGGCCAGGCCAATCCCGCCCAGCCAGGCGCCACGGCGTCCGCGGGTGAGTCCCAGCCGCGCTACATGCCCAAGGAGTCGCAGTTCTTCCAGAACGTGCGCACGATCGTCGCGGGGATCGAGTCGCTGCGGGGCAGGATCAACGCCGTCGGCCACGTGGTACCGGAGAGCGGAGCCCTGGCGAGCGTCGAGGCACCCCGTGACGGCAAGCTCGAAGGCGCGGGTCGCCGGCTGGCGGTCGGCGACCGCGTGCGCCAGGGCCAGTTGATCGCCAACCTCCTCGTCATCGACCGGTTGCCGATCCGGGCGCCGATCTCGGGGCTGGTGGCCGAGGTGCATTTCACGAACGGGCAGTGGGTCCAGGCCGGCGCTCCGTTGGTCGTGATCCTCGACGAGCGCCACGTGCGCGTGGAGCTGCCGCTGTTTGGCGAGAACCTCAACCGGGCGCTGCGGACCCGCGATGGGACCATCACGACGAGCGCACTGCCCGGCCTGCGGTTCCCGGCACGCGTGCGCGGCCTTGCACCCACGGCCTCCGAGCCCGATCGAGCTTCCGATGGCGCGCCGACGGCCGGCGGATCGATTCCGCCACTGCTCCTCACGGTCGTGAATCACGGCGGACTCCTGCGACCCGGCATGCTCGTCGAGGCCAGCCTGGAGCTGCCCACCGCCGAGCAGCTCATTGCGGTGCCGGAGTCGGCGGTGATCTACCAGGAGTCCGGAGCGGTGGTGTTCGTGCACACGGGACCCGAGGTCTTCGAGCAGCGATCGGTCCATGTCGTGGGTCGCTATGTCGATCGTCTGGGGCTCTCCGGGATGGTCCGTTCCGGGGAGCGGATCGTCGTCAGCGGTGCACAAGCCCTGGTCTCGGCGCCACCGGTGACCACGGCGGCGCCCGCAAGGCCCGCAAAGGGTTCTCAATGATCAACGCGATCCTTCGGGCTTCGCTTCACGGACGACTCGTCGTGCTGGTCGCGGCCGCGCTCTTCTTTGGCTACGGCGTCTGGGTCATCCTGCAGCTGCCCGTCGACGTGTTTCCCGACCTCAACCGGCCCACCGTGACCATCCTGACCGAGGCGCCGGGCCTCGCCCCGGAGGAGGTCGAGGCGCTCGTCACCCGGCAGATCGAGACCGCCATGAATGGCGCTCCCGGCGTCCAGCGAGTGCGTTCCTCGTCGGCCGTCGGACTCTCGATCGTCTATGTCGAATTCGCCTGGGGCACCGACGTGTACCGCGACCGACAGCTGGTGAGCGAGCGCCTGCAACTCGTGCGTGATCAGCTTCCGAAAACGGTCGAGGCGACCATGGGGCCGATCTCCTCGATCATGGGTGAGATCGCGCTCATCGGCATCGAGAGCCCGAAGGGATCGGTCGCGCCATTCGACCTTCGGACCGTCGCCGAACAGGTGATCGGCCGGCGCCTCCTGACCATTGCCGGGGTCTCCAATGTGATTGCGATCGGCGGCGGGTTGAAGCAGTACGTGGTCCAACCCAAGCCGGAACTTCTCGCCGCCGCGGACCTCTCCCTCGACGACATCGTGAAAGCGGTCGAACAGGCAAGCACCAACACGACCGGCGGCTTCGTGAGCCAGGGTGGGCGCGAGCTCGTGGTGCGGAATGTCGGACGCACGACCGATCTGCGGGAACTGGGCAGCACCCCGGTGGGCGCCTTCCGGAGCGGGGTGGCGATCCCGCTCGCGGCCGTGGCCGATGTCACGGTCGGGACCGCGCCCAAACGCGGTGACGCCGGCGTCGACGGCCGTCCGGCGGTCATCCTCATGATCCAGAAACAGCCAGGCGTTGCGACGATCGAGCTGACCGAGCGCATGGAGAAAGTGCTCCATCAATTGGCCCCCTCGCTCCCGGCGGATATCCGCACCCGGGTGCTCTTCCGGCAGGCCACGTTCATCGAGGCCTCCATCCGGAACGTCGAGGAGGCGCTGCGTGATGGGGCGATCCTCGTGACCATCGTGTTGTTCGTCTTCCTCCTCAACTTCCGCACCACCGCCATCACGTTGACAGCCATTCCACTCTCGCTCATCACGGCGGCGATCGTCATGAAGCTGTTCGGCCAGACGATCAACACCATGACGCTCGGCGGCATCGCGATCGCGATGGGGGAGCTGGTGGACGATGCCATCGTGGACGTGGAGATCGTCTTTCGCCGCCTGCGGGAGAATCGCGCGAGCGCGAACCCCCGCCCTTCGTTGGACGTCGTGTTCGACGCCTCCTCGGAGGTTCGCACCTCGATCGTCTACGCGACCACTCTCGTCATTCTGGTATTTCTTCCATTGTTCGCGCTCGGAGGCATCGAGGGCCGACTCTTCACCCCGCTCGGACTGGCTTATGTCATCGCCATTCTGGCCTCGTTCGTCGTGTCGATCACGGTCACGCCGGCGCTGTGTCTGGTGCTCTTACCAAAGGCGAAGGCGACCGATCGTGGAGACGGCGCGTTCGTCCGGTGGCTCAAGGGCATCGACCGCCGCCTGCTGAGCCGCGTGCTCGCGCGCCCCAGACCCGTGGTGATCGGGACCGGGATCGCCGTCGTCGCGGCGATCGCGATCATCCCGTTCCTCGGCAAGGAGTTCCTGCCGCCGTTCAATGAGGGGACCGCCACCATCAACGTGCTGGCTCAACCCGGCACGTCCCTCGAGGAGTCGAACCGGATCGGGCAGTCGGCCGAACGGCTGCTGCTGCAGG
>JANNKI010000648.1:0-2039 GCA_031396225.1 bacterium
CACTCGACGGCGACGACGCCGAACTCGCGAACGAGCTGCTGCTCGAGGTGGCCCCCTCCCTGCTGCGACAGGGTCGAGCCGGAGTGTTGTTGCACCTGCTCGAGGATGCGCCCCTGGCTTCGGGCGAGCGCGCGGCCGTGCTGGCGCTGGCGCGCGCGGACGCGCTCGCGGCGCTGGGGCGTTGGGACGAGGGCGAACGCGCATACGAACACGTGCTTGACGAGGCACGCCGCGTGGGCTCGGTCGAGCGCGAGGCCCGCGCGATGCTCGGACTGGGCAAGGTCTTGAACCTCCGCGGACGCCACGAGTTCGTGCTCGGCATGGCGGAACGCGGACTCGCCGTGGCTGGCAAGCTGCCGCTGGAGGTGCGCGTGCGCCTGCTGCAGATGAAGGCCGCAGCGCACTTCTACCTGGGGCAGTACCGAGCGGCGATCGCGCAACTGGACACCGTCCGCGAACTGCTGCCCGCTGGGGCGGACCCCGAGCTGGTCGTCCCCACGCTGCATAACCTCGCCATCGCCTACGCCTCCCAGGGGCGATACCGCGAGGCCTCGGACTGGTTCCGCGCGGCACTCGCGCAGGTGCGTGGCACGGCGTCCCCGCGCGCCCCGCTCTACCTTTCGAACCTGGCGTTTCTCGAGCTCGAGCTGGGTGACCTCGCCGAGGCACGCCGCGCCGCCGAAGAGGGGCTGGCCGCCTCGCAGCGCTTCGCGAACCGGGCGCAGGAGGCCACCTGCGTCGAAGCACTGGCCGAGTGTCTCGCGCTGGCAGGCGATCTGGACGGCGCGCTGGTCATGCTCAAGCGCGCGGAGGAGGTCCGCGACCAATTGCGCATGGAGGTGATCACCTCCGACCTGCTTGCCGCCCGCGGACGCATCTTCTGCGCGCGCGGCCAGTTCCTGCGGGCGCTGGAGTTCCTGAGCCAGGCAGTGGAACGCGAGTCCGCGCGCCCCGACTCGCCTCGACTCACCTCGTTCCGCGCGCAGCTCGCATGGTGCGAGTTGCGCGCGGGCCGCGCCCACGCGGCGCGCCGTCGGCTCACCGATCTACTGGCCGTCGTGGAGCGCGGCGAGAACGAGGACGAACGCATGCGGGTTCATTGGTGGCTCGCCGAGTCGCTGATCGCCCTGGGCGAACGTCGAGCCGCCGAGCCGCACCTGGCCACCGCGCTTGGACTCGTCCGCGAGCGCGGCTACGCGCACTTCCTCCGACTGCGCGCCCGCGAGGCACCGGCTCCACTCATCGAGGCGCTCGCGCGCGGCGTCGAGGTGGAGACCTGTGCCGCCGCACTCGTGGAGGCGGGCGCTCCCAGCGAGAGCGGGCTGCTCGAGGTCGCCGAGAAATCGGCCACGTCGCCCGCAGAGGCCGCGTTGTCGGTGCTCGCGGAATGCGGAAGCGGAGCCTCGCTGGAGCGCCTGTCGGCGCTGGCCCGGCGGCGGCGCTCGCTCGCGAGTGCCGCACGTGCGGCGATCTCGGGGATCGAGGCGCGCGCCCGACGCGGCGCGCTGCCCGGGCAGGCCATGGCAGGCGCCGACAGCGCGCGCCTGCTCGTGTTCGGCCCGCCGCGAATCGAGCTGGGCGCGCGCGTTCTGCCCGCCTCCGCGTGGCGGGCGCAACGCGCGTTCCACCTGCTCATCCTGTTGGCGCTCCGTCCGCGCGGGGCCTCGCGTGACGAACTGCTGGAGACGTTCTGGCCGGGCCGGTTGGCCGCCGCTGGGCGCCGCAACTTTCACCCCACGCTTTCCTATATCCGCAGCGTGCTGCCACGTCATTCGGCGCCGCCCCTGCTGCGAGACGCCGAGGTCTACCGACTGAATCCCGAATACCCGCTGGCCTGCGACCTGTGGGAGTTCGAGGCCGCGCTCGAGGCCGCACGCCGAACACAGAACTCCGCGGAGCGACTCGCTCAACTCGAGCGCGCGCTCGCGCTCACCGAACGGCCCGCGCTCGAAGGGCTCTACGGCGACTGGGCGGAAGAGGTGCAACACCGCCAACGTGACCGGGTTGAGACGGCGCGGATCCAGGCCGGGCAACTCCAG
>JANNKI010000658.1:0-4605 GCA_031396225.1 bacterium
CGATCCCGAAGGTGTGATAGAGCGCGTCAGCCGCCGAGGCAACTGGCGCTAAATGGCGGCCGCAACCTCGGCGCTGGCCGGCACTTCCGCAGCAAAGATATCGCTTTCGAGGGTCGAGGGTCACGGCCCGAAAGCTGCTAATTTCAACGCGCTTTCGTCCATCCGACCATCCCAGTCCCGGGGAGTGCGCCATGCCCGATACCACGACCGTCGCGCGGATCCGACCGCTCGACGAGCTGGACATCACGGGAATCGCCCGAATCGACGAGAAGATCTCTGGCATCTATCGCCCTGAGATCTGGGAGACGCGCGTCATGTACTACATGCGCCGCGATCCCGGGGCCTCCCAGGTGGCCGAGGCCGGCGGCAAGGTCCTCGGCTTCATGCTCGGCGACCTGCGCGCCGGGGAGTTCGGTCTGGACGAGCCGAGCGGCTGGATCGAGCGCTTCGGCATCGACCCCGACTCCCGGGGCAAGGATCTGGGCCGCAAGCTGTTCGAGGCGATTCGTGCGCATTTCGTGGCCGAAGGGGCCACGAGCGTGCGCACGCTGGTGGATACGACGGACGGAGGCGTGGCCGGGTTCCTGAAGGCCCTCGGGTTCACGCCGGCGCCGCTGCAGGCGCTCGAGATGCGGCTCGAGACCGCCAAGGAGCAGACGCACCCATGAAGGTCGAGAACGTCACGCTGGAAAAGAAGTACCACGATGCGGTCGAGCACTGGCGCCGGCATCACTTCAAGGACTACGAGACGCTGCTCGACAGCTGGGAGAAGTACTTCCCCAGGGACGAGAAGTTCTGCCTGTGCGCCAAGATGGAGCTGGGCACGCCCGACGTGATCCACGTGGGCGAACAGACGGGCGAGCCCAAGCGCCTCGAGCCCGACCAACTCACCGAGGACCAGGCGCGCCACCTGTTGGCCATCATCAAGGCGCAGGCCTCGACCGAGTTCGGCAGCATCCAGCAGCACGCTGGCACCGTGGACCGCGCGCACGACGACCAGGACCGCGCGTGGGTGCTGCGCGTGATGGCCGAGGAGCTGCGCCACGGCTACCAGATGCTGCACCTGCTGCTCAGCAAGGACTGGTCGCACGTGAGCGGCGGTGTGACGGGCCCGCAGATGGTCGAGGAGATCCTGTCCATGACCACGGGCAACCACGTGCTGGACGCGTTCAACCTCGACTACGACTCGTTCATGGACAACATCACGTTCGCGGCGTTCATCGATCGCGTGGGTAAGTACCAGCTCACCATGCAAAAGGTGTGCGCGTACAAGCCCATGGCCGACAGCATGCCGCCCATGCTGCGTGAGGAGGCGTTCCATCTGGCTGCCGGCGTCATCCCGCTGCGCCGGTTCGCCGAGCGCGCCGCCAAGGGCGACCCGCTCGCGAACCTCGAGCTGGTGCAGCACTCCATCAACAAGTGGTTCCCGCGCGGGCTCGAGATGTTCGGCGACGAGCGCGGCGGCCAGAAGAACATCCAGTTCGGGTTCAAGGACCTCACCAACCGCGACGCGGTGAACCAGTACATCGAGGAAGTGCGCAAGATGCTCCGCGACATCAACACGCGCTTCGTGCGCGCGCGCTTCCCCGAGTACTCGCCCGACAAGGTCGAGGCGGTGATCGAGGAACTCGAACGCTCGCGCGACTCGCATCGCGGCCTCGCCTACGAGTCCATCCTGCACCTGCCGGACCCGCGTTTCTTCCGTCGCAAGGGTGAGCCCGCGTTCCAGATGGTGGGCGTGGACGGCGAGGTGTTCACCGACGCCGACACCTACCTGCGCTACCTGTCGCACCACCTGAACGCCGGCTACGTCGCCAGCCGCGACATGCGCCTGTACGCCGAGACGTTGCGACAGGTGGTGGCAGGCACGCTCACGGTGGAGCAGGGCGTGAAGGCGATGCCCAAGCTCAAGCGCCTGGGCGGCACCTGCCCGTGCTCCAAGTCCGTGCGCTGGGTGATGGAAGAGAGCGACGGCGCCGAAACCACGGTCACAACCCGACCGGCCTGACGGCCGCTCCCCGTGACCCGAGCGAACCAGATCCGTTCCCGCGTGCCGTGCGTGGCCTACTTCTGCATGGAGTACGGCCTGCACGAGTCGTTCCCCATCTACGCGGGCGGCTTGGGCATCCTCGCGGGCGACTACATCAAGGCCGCGCACGACCTGAACCTGCCCCTGGTGGCGGTCGGCCTGCTGTGGGAACGCGGCTACTGCGTGCAGCGGATCGGCGCCGACGGGCGGCCGTACGAGGAGTATCCGGCCTACGACATGGCGTTCCTGTCGGACACGGGTGTGCGGGTGCGCGTGCGTGTGCGGGGCCAGGAAGTGCCGGTGCGCGTGTGGGTGACCGAGCGCTACGGGCACGCGCCGCTCTACTTGCTCGAGCCGCTCCGGCGTGAGGACCGCTGGATCACGCACCGACTGTACGAGGCGGGCACCGACACGCGCATCGCGCAGGAGCTTCTGCTCGGCATCGGCGGCGTGCGCGCGCTGGGCTGGCTGGGCCTGAACGTGCACACGTACCACTTCAACGAGGGCCACGCGGTGTTCGCAGGGCTCGAGCGCATCGCCGAACTCATGGAGGCGGGGCTGCAGTTCCCCGAGGCCTGGGCGCACGTGCGCCAGCAGACGGTGTTCACCACGCACACGCCGGTGCGCGCCGGCAACGAGGAGCACGCGCTCGCCGACCTGCGCCGCATGGGCGCGTGCCTGCAGCTCTCGGGCGCGGAGATGCGCGCGATCGGCGGGGACCCGTTCAACATGACGGTGGCCGGGCTTCGCCTGTCACGCGCCGCGAACGCGGTGGCGCAACTACATGGCGAGACGGCGCGCGCGATGTGGAAGGACGTGTCGGGCGCCTGCCCGATCAGCGCCATCACGAACGGTGTGCACACGCCCACGTGGCAGGCACCCGAGGTGCGCGACGCCGGCGAAGACCCTGCGCGGCTGTGGGACGCGCACGTGCGGCTCAAGGCGCAACTCCTGGCCGAGGTGCGACGCCGGCACGGCGTGGCGCTCGAACCCGACGCCCTGCTGGTGGGCTTCGCGCGCCGTGCCGCGGGCTACAAGCGCGGCGACCTCGTGCTGCGCGATGAGGCGCGGCTCGAACAGCTGCTCGGCCGGCACCACGTGCGGGTGTTGTTCGCGGGCAAGGCGCACCCCGACGACGCGAATGGGCGCAACATGGTGGCGCGCTTGGTGCAGGGCGCGCGCCAGCATCCGGGCCGGGTGCTGTTCCTGGAGAACTACGACATGGGGTTGGGTCGGCTGCTCACGCGCGGCTGTGACGTGTGGCTCAACAACCCGGTGCGTCCGCTCGAGGCGAGCGGCACGTCGGGCATGAAGGCGGCCATGAACGGCGTGCTGAACGTGAGCATCCTGGACGGCTGGTGGCCCGAGGCGTGTGAGGACGGCGTGAACGGCTTCGCGGTGGGCCGCGGCGAGCCGGGCGACGACGCGCGCGACCTCGACGATCTCTACGACACGCTGGAACAGCGCGTGCTGCCGGCGTGGGCCGACCGCAAGCAGTGGACGCGCATGATGCGCGCGAGCGTGTTGATGGCGCAGGAGCGGTTCAGCTCCGAACGCATGATCCGCGAGTATTTCGAGCATCTCTACGAGCTTCCGGGCGCACTCGCGCCCGCCCCGGCGTCCGCGGCGCGCTGATCGAAACGAGATCTCCCCGGCGTGGGCCGCGCCCCGCGCCCCCGACCCCCTGGAGGAGCGCCATGCCCCGCACCACCGTCGCCGCCGTGCGCGGCGCCATCTCGGTGAGCGCCAATCGCGCCGCCGCCATTCGTGAGGCGACCGCCCGCTTGCTGGAGACTCTCCTCACGCGCAACGCCTTGACGCCGGATCGGGTGGTGAGCGCGCTGTTCACCGCCACGCCCGACCTGACCGCCGATTTTCCCGCGCACGCCGCGAGACGCCTGGGCTGGACCGACGTGCCGTTGCTCGGCGCCGTGGAGCTGGCGGTGCCGGAGGCACCGCGCAGAATAGTCCGCGTGCTGCTCACGGTGCGTGACGTGCCACGCGGCGCGCGGCTGATCCCGATCTACCTGGACGGAGCAGCCGCGCTACGCCCCGATCTCCTCGGAGACGTCGGCGCCGTGGCGCGACGTCGCCGGCGTCGCGCGCGGCGCATCGCGATCATCGGGCTCGGGCAGATCGGCGGATCGATCGGCCTGGCGCTCGAGCACGTCCGTGATTGGCATCGTGTGGGCTTCGACACGCGCGCGAGCGCGCGGCGAGAAGCGCTCGCCCGCGGCGTCGTGGACGAGGCCGCGCCCTCGCTCGCCGCCGCCTGCCGCGGGGCCGAACTGGCGGTGGTGGCGGTGCCGGTGGACGTGTTGCCGGGGACGCTGGGTCGAGCGGCGACAGCACTCCCGGCCGGCGCTGTGCTGCTCGACACGGGCAGCGCGCGCGGGGGCGGCGTCACCGCGGCGCTCGTGCGCGCTTCGAAACGCGTGCGCGCGGTCGGCGGGCATCCGCTAGCGGGCAACGAGCGTCGCGGGCTCGCGGGCGCTTCCGCTCGGCTCTTCCAGGGTGCTCCATTCGCGTTGCTTCCCGTGCGCGGGCCGGTCCCACCCGTTGCGCGCGCGCTGGTC
>JANNKI010000031.1:0-6572 GCA_031396225.1 bacterium
CACTCGAACGCCTTCTTCCCCGCGGCGCGCCCGCGCCACCAGCATCACGCCGAAAGACACACACAACACGATCATTAAAAATGGCAACCACAGATCGCGGAATCGTTCCAGCATCCAGCCCGCCGGAGCGAGATCACCTGCTCCAGCGTGGGCTCCATGGAACGAGTCACGAGAAGCATTGCACGGCCCGTGGATTTCCCCTAACTTCCCGCGACCGTGGACGCTTGGATGTCGCGCACCCACGGCCCAGCTCTCCGCACCTGGCCACGTCCGTGTGCACTCTCCCTGGGGGACTCGAGATGAACCGCGGCTCCGGCATGCTCGCGCTCTTCGTGGCGCTCACGATCCTGTGCAACTCCACCGCACCCTCGCAGGCACAGGCCCCGGCCGGCACGACCGCCAGCAACGAGCCCGGCGCCACCGCCGCCCGACCGACGCTCAGGGTGCACGTGATCCCGGCCGGCGCCGAGCGCGGCATGCGACTCGACGGCAGGCTCACCGAGCCCGAGTGGGCGACCGGGGACTCGATCGCGAACCTCACGATGTTCGAGCCCGAAGAGGGCGGCACCCCCGCCGGGCGAACGGTCGTGCGCGTGCTCGCGAGCCCCACCGGGATCGTCATCGGCTTCCGCTGTGAAGGCGACACCTCGGCGATCGTGTCATTCTCCAAGGCCCGCGATGTCGAGTTGGACGAGGAGGACAACGTCCTGATCGTGCTGGACACGTTCGGGGACGAGCGCTCGGGCTTCGTGTTCGCCGTCAATCCCACGGGGTCCCGCTTCGACGGACTGATCACGGCGCAAGGCGACGACGTCAACAGCAGTTGGGACGCCCTGTGGGAGGCCGGCGTCACGCGTGACGCCACCGGTTGGAGCGGCGAGATCCGCATTCCCATCCAGAGCCTGAGCTTCAAGAGCGGGCTCGACCACTGGGGCCTGAACGTGGAGCGCCGGGTCCAGAGCCGCCAGGAATCCAGCCGTTGGTCCGGCGCCAAGCGCGACTTCGAGATCTTCCAGACGAGCCAGGCCGGCGTGCTCTCGGGCCTGCCGGCCTTCGACCTGGGCCTCGGCCTGACCGTTCGGCCGAGCCTCGTCGGTCGCTATTTCATGCCCGAGCCGGGGGCTGAGCGCGAGTTCGAGAGCGACGCGAGCCTGGATGTCACCCAGAAGCTCGGGCCCAACCTGTCCGCGACCGCCACCATGAATACCGACTTCGCCGAGACGGAGGTGGACACGCGGCAGACCAACCTGTCCCGCTTCGACGTCCTGTTCCCCGAGAAGCGCTCGTTCTTCCTGGATGGCGCCGACATCTTCGAGTTCGGGCTGGGGCTCGACCTCGAGGACGCCAACATCCTGCCGTTCTTCAGCCGCCGCATCGGCATCTACACGCCGGCTGGCGAGGACGTGGGCACGGAGGTCCCGCTGCGCGTGGGCGGCAAGATCCAGGGCCGCATCGGTGAGACCAACCTGGGCGCACTCATCGTGAGCACGGGAGCGGTGGGCGACTTTGCAGTGCCCCAGACGGAGATGGGCGTGGTCCGCGTGCGCCAGAACGTGTTCTCGGAGTCCTCGATCGGCGTGGTTGGCACGTCGGGCGACCCGCTCGGACGCCGCAGCTGGACCGCGGGCGGCGACTTCACGTATCGCACCTCGAAGTTCCTCGAGGACCGAAACCTCGCGGTGGGGGTCTGGGGACTACAGACCGACCGCGACAGCCTCGGTGACGACCGCTCGGCGTACGGCGGCAAGATCTCGTATCCGAACGACCTGTGGGATCTCGAGGCGACGTACTTCCGGGTCGGCGAGGACTTCGATCCGTCACTGGGGTTCGTGCAGCGGACCGGGCACGTCTTCTACTGCGCGGCCAAAGTGAGTCCTCGCCCCGAGAACTCGAGCGTCCGGCTGTTCAGCACGGGGGCCTCGTACTTCCAGACCTCGTTCCTGGACGGCGGCTGGGAGAGCTACCGCGCTGCGATCACTCCCGCGGACGTGTTGTTCGAGAGCGGCGACCGCATCGCCGCGCTCATCGAGCCCCAGGGCGAGCGGCCACTCGAGCCGTTCGACGTTTTCGATTCGCCCGAGCTGACAATCGAACTGCCGGCAGGCGAGTACAAATGGACTCGCTACGCGCTCACCGGAACGCTGGCGGCCCAGCGGCGGCTCGGCGGCGAGCTCACTTACTCGTTCGGCGGTTTTTACGGCGGCGACCTCCAGACCGTGGAGGCCGACGTGCTCGTCAAGCCGCATTCGATCCTGACGCTGCGATTCTCGGGCGAACGCAACAGCGCAACGCTGCCCGAGGGCGACTTCACCCAGTACCTTTATGGATTCCGCTCGGAGCTCAAGTTGTCCCCGGAGTTGCAGGCCACGAACTTCGTTCAGTACGACAACGAGAGCCGGTCGCTCGGCTCGTCCTCGAGACTTCGTTGGACGTTTCATCCTCAGGGAGACGTGTTCGTCACGTTCAACCAGAACCTGACGCGGTCGTTCGGAGAACCCAAGCAGCGCTGGCTGTTCGAGACCGATCAGCTCCTCGTGAAGCTCCAGTACGCTTTCCGGCTCTAAACCTCCCCCGCTCTCGTCGCATTCTGCCCGAGTCCGCCCGACAAAAAACCGGTTGTCATTCCGCTCGGCCTTGGCTCAAACTCTAGGGGCGCATGTCGGACTCCTTGGGGGTGGCTGGCGGCGTCGCCCATTCGACAGGAGTCGATGCCCGCATGGGTAGGAGGCGATCCGTGAACGGTGGCCTCCGCTGGACGCGGCCATGAGCAGCATCGAATCTTGAAGTGACGGTGGCCGAGCGCGGCCGTCGTCGAATCACCCGGTATCAAGGAGGTCTTGCCCCTATGCTTCACGTCGTTGATGCGGGCGGAGGACGCGCCGAGCAGTCGATCCTGGTCGCAACGGATCTCCGCAAGGCGTACGGACAGAGACCGGCGCTGCGGGGACTCACGTTCTCGCTGGCACCGGGGCGGATCCTGGGATTCCTGGGTCCCAACGGCGCGGGCAAGACGACCGCCATCCGGATCCTGACGACGATGATGGAGCCTGACCAGGGATCGTTCGTCGTGGACGGTATCCGTTCCGACTCCCCCGAGGAGATCCGGCGGCGGATCGGCGTCCTCCCCGAGAGCCTCGGGTTCCACAAGCACATGACGGGCCTCGAAGTCCTGACGTTCTTCGGCCGGCTCTACGGGCAGTCCCCCCAGGAGGCCCGGGCCAAGGCCACGGCGCTCCTCGAAGAGGTCGGCCTGGGGAAGCGCGCCACGTCCACGGTGGGTTCCTACAGCCGCGGGATGCGCCAGCGCCTGGGAATCGCGCGCACGCTCGTGAACGATCCAGCCGTCGTGTTCCTCGACGAGCCCACACTCGGGCTGGACCCGCGCGGCCAGCAGGAGCTTCTCGAGTTGATCCAGAAGGTCGCTCGCGGGCGGCGCGTCGGAGTCGTCTTGTGCAGCCATGCGCTCCCCGAGGTCGAGTCGGTGTGTGACGACGTGATCATACTGAACATGGGCCAGGTGGTGGCGTCCGGGACGGTGACCGACGTGATCGGCCGCACGCAGCGCGATGTCATGCAGCGCAACAGCCTGCGACTGCAAGTTGCGCCGGAGTTCGCGGCCGCCGCAGAGCGGGCGCTCGCGGCCGTGCCTGGTGTGGCCCGTGTGACCCCCACCGGCGAGACCGCCGGCTGGATGCGCGTGGATCTCGCGGTCGCGGACGGCGCCGAGAGCGAGAGCCGGCAGATCAACAACAAGTTGCTGGAGTCGCTGATCCGCAGCGACATCCCGGTCCTCAACTTCGAGACCGAGGGCGGCCGGCTCCAGGAAGTGTTCCTGCACCTGACCGAGGAGGCTGCCCGATGAGCAGCGCGAGCGCCACGATGACCGCACGAGTCCAGGCTTCCCGAGCCGCCCCCACGTGGTGGATCGTGTTCCAGCGCGAGCTGCACGAGCTGTGGGTGGGAGGCAAGGCCCCCGTGCTGCTGCTCGTCTACACCGTGCTCCTCGGACTGCTGACCTACGTCATGGCCAGCAACAGCGAACTGAGCTTGATCCCGCCACAGGAGATGGTGTACGAGACCTTGAAGGGCGCGTTCGGGTTCAGTCTCTTCATCCTCATGGTCGTCGGGGCGGACAGCATCAGCGGCGAACGCGAGCGCTCGACGCTGGAGTCGCTGCTGCTGACGCCGACCAGCCGGCGGCAGATCGTGATCGGCAAATTCCTCGCCTGCAGCACGCCGTGGCCAGCCGCGCTGGCCATCTGCATCCCTTACCTGTCGGCCATCTCGCAGGGCAACGAGGTCTTCCGTCACGCGGTGGTCTGGGGTGCGATCACGGGAACGATCCTCGTGCCGGCGTTCACCGGTATCGGCATGCTCGCGAGCTTCTGGTCCAACTCGAACAAGACCAGCTACTTCACCGCGCTCGCGCTCTACGTGCTGTTCCTGGTCCCGACGACGTTGCCAGGCACCGCGCAGACCGGCGTGATGGGAGCGCTGCTGCAGAAGGCCAACCCGATCGCGGCCACGTATCACTTTCAGTCGAAGATCCTCGTGAACAACCGGACGTTCGCGGAGTTCTGGCCGTGGCTCGTGGCTCCGACGATCCTGGCGCTCGTGGTCTATGTCCTGCTGTTCGTCTATCTCGGACCGGGACTTCGCCTCGAGGCGGGCCGGGCGAGCAGGTTCTGGTCGTACTGGGCCCGCTTGATCGGCGTGAAGGCGCTCGCGATCGGTGCATTCGTCGGACTCCTCGTGGCCTCCCCCGCCCAGGCTCAGGGCGCGGACAGCGCGGCGGTTCATGCCAGCGTTCCCGGGAATCCCATCCTCATCGACATGGATCTCGACTACCGCACGGTGAAGGCCGGCGACGCAGTGCTCTACACCAGCGTGCTCACGAACACCGGCGGCGAGGGCTCACCCCCGCTGTGCGTGGCGATGAACATCGTCAATCTGAACGCCGCGGGCGACATCGTGGACCCGGAGGACTGGTCGCCCCAGCGCACGCAGTATCTCGAGTCCCTCGCGGCCGGCGCGTCGCAGACGCTCTCGTGGCGCGTGAATGCCATCCTGGATGGCGACTACCTGATCTACATGGTCGTCATCCCCGAGCCCTCCGGCACGAACGCGACCAGCCAGGTCGTGGCCAGCTCGGGCATCCACCTCACGGTCACCAAGTTCACGAAGCTCAATCCCTCGGGCGTGCTGCCGTACGCGATCGGCGGACCGGTGCTGCTGACGATCGCCATCGTGTATCTCTATCGGCGCCGTCGGAGCCAGCTCGATTCCGGAGCGGAGACGTGAGCGCCCAGGCGCGGGTCGGCAGTCCGAGCGGCGCGAACTCCGCCATGAGCTCGCCCCCGTGGTGGAGAGCGTCCCGCGTCGCGGTGGCGCTGCTCGCGTCGATCGGCATTGCGCTCGCGCCGCGAGCGACGGACGCTGGGGAACCGAAGCCTGCGTCCGCGGCCGCGAACGCAGGCACCGCTGCTCGCGACGTCATCGTCCAGGCGTCGAGCCTCCCCAAGGGGGCACTCTCCGAGTTCGAGTTCTGGGCGGATCCGGCGGCTGCCGGTGGCCGCCTGGTCGGCACTCCCAACTCGGGTGGGAATCTCGATCCGCCCCCCGAGGATGACCCACACGTCACGATCAAGATGCAGGTCCAGGGCGGCGTGCCCTACCGCTGCTGGGTGCACCTGAAAGTCGGCGCCCCGAAAGGCGTATCGAAGGCCAACAAGCTCTGGCTGCAGTTCACGAACGCGGCGGACCCGAAGGGCAGGGAGATCCTCAAGCCCGGGACCGGCAGCTACCTCACGGCGCAGGGCCCGACGCAGCAGGGCTGGGCCTGGGTTCCGTGCGACGCGGCCGACGCCACGGCCGCGGGCTCGCGCCTCTCGTTCCGGAAGAGCGGTGAGATCACGGTGCGTTTGCAGGCGGGCATGGAGGGTGTGGGATTCGACCAGTTGATCCTGAGCCCCGCGCGGTTCCTGGAGCACGCACCCACCGAAGCGGTGGTCGGACGATAGCGGAGGAGAGTCATGGCCGGTTCCAAGAGTTGGTTCAGCGTCGATGCTCCTGCCACGTGGTCGGACCTGCTCGTCCGGACGGTCAGGGTCGCGGTGGTCGCGTTCGTGGTGCTGCAGCTGAAGGAGCTCAAGGACGCCGGGAGGTTCGACACCGGGGGCACCGCGATCGATGGTCTCTTGATCGGTGCCGGCACGTTCCTGCTCCACCTGGCGCTCGGCAGGCCCACGGGGGCGAAAGCCTCCCGCAACCCGTGAGGCGCGGAACCCATCCTCACGCCATGTTCGCAAGGAGAGCCTCGATGCGCCGCTCGCTGCCCTTCGTGTTGCTTGCCTGCCTCGTGCTCGGGGTGTTGCCGGGTTGCTCGTCCGTTGCTCCGACTGAGGACGGGGCCATCATGGACCTCGACGCCGATTCGGCGATCGTCCGCCGCAGCGCCCCGGAAGCGCGCACCGCCGCGGACGGCAGGTGGTGTCAGTACCGGGGCGTCAGCCTCGAGGCGAGCGAGCCTGACCGCAACCCGCACGTTATGGGCAACTGGAATGGAGATCCCC
>JANNKI010000047.1:0-4223 GCA_031396225.1 bacterium
CCGGCGCCAGCTCGCCTGCTCGCTCTTCGGCAGGTAGCTCACCACGTTCTCGCGCTTGTGCCACATGCAGCGCTGCACCAGCGCCTTGTTCTGGAACACCTGGCGCACCGCCGAGCGCAGGCCCTTGCCGCCATCGATCACCACCAGCAGGCCCCGCGAGAGATCGAGACCCCGTTCGAGCAGCGAGCGCAGGAAGGGGCTGAGCACCTTGTCGTTCTCGGTGTCGGTCTCGACGAAGCCCAGGAAGCGCTTGCGGCCGTCGGCCGTCACGCCCAGCGCGATCACCAGCGTCGCGTCGGCGAAGCTCTTGCCGTCGAGGAACAGCGCGACGTAGTGCTCGCCGTTGAGGTCGCGCTCCTGGAACTCCTTCAGTTTCGCCGCGCTCGCGGCCACGAACGACCGCGACACCGACGAACTGGACAGGCCGATCGCCCCCGGGATCGCGCGCGCCGCCGACTCGTAGTTGCGACACGAGATCCCGTACAGCACGCGCCGCAGCAACGCGTCGTCCGCCTCGCCCGTGCCGTGCAGCGCCGGATAGCTCCGCAGCGGGATCTCGGCCCGCTCGCTGCGCACTCGCGGCACCCGAATCGGCACCCGCTGCCCGTCCAGCATCACCGTTCCCGGGTTGCTCCCGTGACGGATCCCGGTCACGCCCTCGGTGCGCGCGTAACGCGGCCCCGCCAGCGACTCGACCTCGTCCTCGAGCAGCGCCTGGACGTGCATCAGGCCCAGCGGAATCAGGCTCCGGATCAGCTCCACCTTCGCGTTCAACTCCAGTCCCTCGTACTCCTCGCGCCGCAGCACCTGGACCTCGCCCCGACGCCGCTTGCGCTTGCGTACCCTGCGAATGCCCAGGCCATCGACGGCTCCTTTCGTCTGTGTGTGATGAACGTCGCGAAACGCCAGTACAACACGGAGGTTGGAGCCGCTTCAATTCCCAACTAAGAATCGCACACCCTCAATAAGTCCAGATTCCGGACACATCCATAAGACCTTGAAGTGATAACCATGGCAGCTCATCATCCCGCCCTGACTCGACCGGCTCCATGATCCTTGGAGTATCAGGGGATGAAAGTCACACCGATACCGTTTCCGTCATCACGCTTGTTCCTGCTGGGATGTCTTCTGGGCGGGTTCTTCGCTGCTTGGTGGACTATCACAGGGGAATCTTGGGAGGTGTTGGCCGACGGTAGGCAATACCTGATGATGTACCAGGGCGAGATTGCGGCTTCGCCGTATGGCTATCGGGTCCTCGTTCCCTTCCTGGCTCGCCTCTTGCCGATGAGCCCGCAGGCAGGGTTCGCCGTCGTGACCATCAGCTGCCTCATCCTCACGAGCGGTGTGATTGCGCTGTATGTCACCCATTCCCGCTCGCCTTGGTTCACGTCGATCACGATGTGCACCCTGTGGGGAATGTCCTTCCCGTTCGTCTATCTCGCTACCACACAGATTCGCGCTGAAGCACCGACGCTGCTGCTCATGGCGGTCGCGCTGCTCTTGTCTCGTCGCGGTGCATCTGTGTGGCTTCTGGCGACACTCATCGCTGTAGGCGGCCTGGCGCACGAGATGGTGCTCATCTCGATTCCAGCGCTCTGGCTCGACAAGTGGACCGGCGGGGTTCTCACGGGGGGGGCGCGCTATCGCACTCGAGATCTTGCCATCCTGAGCTTGGCGACCGCGGCCTTCCTATTGGGTGTCAGAGGGATCGTCCCCACAGCGACGGGCCAGATCAGCTATGCCACCACGTCGCTTCTCGAGCTCGTCGGTCGTGTGCTGGCCTACAGCGGAGGGCCACTGAAACACGCCCTCCGCATCTATGCCGCCTTTGGACCCGCTCTTCTCTACGCGATCATTTTCCTTGTTTGGTGGGGCCGCAGATCGGACCAGCTCGCATTCCTCGGAATGGGGATGCTCGCGGTGATGGCGACATTCCTGGCGACGGACACACTTCGGGTCATGGAACTCGCATATTTGCCGGTCATTGTCTGGGCGACTCGGTTCCTCGAGGTGATCTGGACCAATGGAAGGCGGGTCTCAGTCGCCATCCTCCTCGCCTTGCAAGCAAGCTACTCCATCCTGGTGTATGGCCATCTCAGGACTTTCGAGGCATCCCGCCAGCTCAATGTGATTGCCGCCGTCCTGTCATTGCTGGCGCTCGGAATCTGTCTGCTAGCTGTCGCCCTTGCTCGATCTCGCGCCGCACAAATGCGGCCTAGCATGGAAACTGAGACGTAGCCTCATGGGCAACCCAGATGTGGCGGCCCACGCAGGCGTGTTATTGACTGGTGCAGAACTAATGCAACAGCATGAGGTCTCCACAGGGAGGTGCCCATGCGATGGCCCGGATCGGCCAGGGTGTTGGAGTCCCGCCGGCGACGAGCGCTGGCGTTGGTGAGGCAGGGGTTGTCTCTGAACGCCGCGGCCCGCCGGCTCGGTTGCGCCCCGAGTTCGGTGATGCGCAGGCTGCGAGCCCACCAGCGCCACGGTGACGCGGGCCTCAAGGTGCTTCAGGCGCCCGGGCGACCGCGGCGACTCACGGCGCGGCAGGAGGCGCGGTTGCTGCGCGAGTTGCGGCGCGGCGCGATCGCCCATGGATACGGCACCGACCGGTGGACCACGAAGCGCATCGCCGGCTCGGCAGTGGAGCTGCATCACGCACTCGGGGCTGCGACGACGCAGAAGGCTCATCCTGCTTCCGCGGTAGATGCGATGCGTGCGATCCCGACGGGCGGTCCGCGATGGACTGAGGGGCGCGCTCAGTCGCGCTCGGGCTCCGGCGAGCCGGACTGCCGCGCGACGTGTTTGTTGCGGTACATGTGCCGGTCGGCTTCGTTCAAGAGCTCGCTTGCCGACATCGCGCCGTCCCATTCCACGACGCCCTGCGCCAGACCGCTCTCGTGCAGCGAGCAGGCCGCGAAGGTCTCAGCGATGCGATGCGCCAGGCGTTCGGCGCCGCCCGCATCGGCCAGCACGATCAACACAAACTCGTCGCCGCCCACGCGGTAGCCGCTGTCGATGCTGTCGCGCGAGCACTGCCGCACCGCGTGACCCACGGCGCGCAGCGTGTCGTCGCCCGCGGCGTGGCCGAAGCGGTCGTTCACCCGCTTCAGGTCGTCCACATCGATATAGAGGAGCGCCAGGGGGTGGTCGAGGCGGCGCGAGCGCAGCATGGTTCGCGCCAGCTCGCGCTCGAGCGCCCGCCGGTTGCCGAGCCCGGTGAGCGGGTCCGCCAGCGTCAGCGCCTCGAGATCGGCCAGGTGGCGCCGGTTCGTCTCGCGCTCACGCCGGAGCAACACGATCAGCCCCACGCCGAACGCCACGGCAATGGCCGAGGCGAGCGTCGAGGACCAGGCCTCGCGCGAGCTGCCGGCCCACTCGCCGCTCTCGTAGCGTTGCGTGAGCCACGGCAGGAGCGCCAACAGCAGCACCGCCAGCAGTAGCGGCAGCAGGCGGAACGGTGGTCGCGGCGACGGTTCGATGCGGCTCATGGGACGCTGGAGGCTCCGGGGAGAGGTCGCGCGCCAGCCGGGGGCTCGAGAACAGCACCCGGGTCCATGACATCGCGAGCGGATTCGCCAAGCTCGGGCCCGACCACGGCCCACGGCCATGATGCCGGTGTGAGCGCTCGCGTGTAAAGGTTGGGTCGTGCTCGGAGCGATGGGGTGTGGATTCCCGTTCGACGAGTGGAAAGTCCGTGCTAGACTCCGAAGCTCTACGCCGCCCGGTTCGACGACCTTGTCTCCGCGGAACCCCCGATGGCCCCTACACCGGCGTTCGCCGTTCTCGCCCTGCTCCTGCTCCCCGCCGGCGCCGCCGCCGCCACCCGGCAGGTCCCCGCCCAGTACGCCACCATCCAGGCCGCGATCAACGTGTCGGGGTTCGGCGACGTCATCCAGGTCGCGCCGGGCACCTACCACGAGCACCTAGCCATGCAGAAGGCGGGCGTGGCCATCCTCGGGGCCGGGCCGGACGTGACCACGATCCACGGCAGCGGCACCGGGCGCGTGATCGAGTTCTTTGCGGTAGGCGCGTCCACGAAGCTGTCGGGTTTCCGCATCACCGGCGGTGCCGCCGCCACCGGCGGCGGCGGCATCCGTTGCCAGCTCGCCAGCCCGCAGATCCTCGACTGCATCATCGAGGGCAACACGGCGCCCGAAGGCGGCGGCATCTTCCTCACGCAGAGTCGCCCGCAGATCAAGGGATGCACGATCCGGGACAAT